>PBNF01000027.1 GCA_002722995.1 Legionellales bacterium
CTCTCCGGCGGTGCCAGTGTATTATTTGTACGGAATGCCTATAATTGTATATGCGCTCTTTTAATTTTAATAGACTTGTGGTGTGGTGGAGAAGTGTCGACAAACTGTTGGCACTGGTTTCCTTGATCATCGCAATAAGCATACACGTCTATGTGAAAAAAACTGATAACATCAGCAAAAAGCAAGTTAAGCGTGATAGTGTATACTTAATGGAACAAGGAGGAAGCGATGCGAGTAAAGAAACTAACTGCCGTAGAGCTCAAAAAGCTGATAATCGAAGCGATGGAAGAAGGTCACCACAAGAAAGATGAGCTAGCCGAGGATGCCGAAACAGCGGCTGCAGCTGAAAAAGCAGAAACAGCTGAAGAGGAAGCAGAGATCCAGAACGAATCTCTAGATGAGTCGTTACAGCTCGAGCGCTGGAAAAAACTAGCCGGCCTTCTTAACTCCTGATCTATGGCTGTTCCTCGTTACGGGATCTGGTATACCACTGCAAAAGAGCAATCGGAAAATATCGTTGGCATATGCCACGGTTGGCAGGAAGCAAAAGTGATGGCTCAGAACCTTTACAATATTAAGGCTAATTTAGAGAATGCTCGTGATGTTTGCACGGGCATTTTTCATTTTGAGCCAGGAATCATCTACACTTCACAAAAACCAAAGCGTTGGCAGGTTATGCCAATCATGACTAGCAATACATAGTCTTACGGAATACTTAGTTTTAGCATACGCACACGGAGTCTATACATTATGAAGATCACACGAGCAATGATTAGAAGAATCATCAGAGAGCAAGAAGAAGAAAAGCTTCCTGAAACACCTGCAGAAGTTGAAGCTGTAGAGGACGCATGGGCTGGTGGTGAAAACCTTGAGCTAGATGTGGATTACTCCAAGACTTCTACCGATGAATCTAATGTCGCCTCCCCAGAAGTTTTAGAATTAGTTGTCGCCGAAGTTCGCAAGCGCCTTTCCGAGAAGAAAGATCAAAACAAGGACGGCAAGAACGATTTCGATGATGTAAAGATCGCTAGAATGAAAGCGTCTGGTATGTCAGATGAAGAAATCAAAAAGAAGCACCCAGAGCTTTTTGAGCAACTTACTCTAGATGACTTTATGGTTATCCCCGATTCCGAACCCCGGGATTTTGGTTATGGAGAAGGTGAGGGTCGCATGACCAAGTCTCAGCTCGATAAGATTGCAAGATATTCTCAGTCTATGCACGACGAACTTTTAGATGATGATGATCTGCCAGAGTGGGTACAATCCAAGATCGCCGTTGCTGCTGAAAACATCGGTAAAGTCTATCACTACCTTGACTATAAGATGAAGCGTATGGAAGAAGAGGAAAACACATGAGGCTAAAAGAATGCTGCGGGTCCTGCGGCGCTGAAATTGAAGACTCTGTAGAGGTTGAAGTAGTAGCCGCGCCTGAGCTGGATGAACTTATACCTCCCACCCCACAAGAAATTATTTCTGCCTATATCGGTTTTGTTCGGGCTTACCACCTCTGGATGCACGGAGCTCATAATATCACAAAGGGTCCCGGGTTTGCTGGTGACCACACAGAGCTTTACGGGAAGATCTATACAGAAGTCCAAGACTCTATAGACGCAGTGATTGAGAAGGGAGTTGGGGTATACCAGGATGAAGGTATCGCATGTCCTATGAAGATCACCGCTGACGCTACGCTTATTTTGGACAACTGGGAATCTCCTTCTCAGCAAGCCGCTGAAAGGATCGCCGATCTTGCCTTGGTATACACCACACAGCTTGTTAAGATTGGTGAAGGTACAGCCGCGCTGCTTGATGAGATGGGAGTGCTATCTTACGGCATGGACAATATGCTCGGTGGTCTGGTCGATACTCACGAAAATTACGTCTATTTGTTACAGCAGAGAGCCAAGTAAGAAGAGTACAAACAGGGGAATTCATCTAGTATTATACAAGCGTCAAACGGAGGAAAAATTGCATAACCTATCTGGAAGCTTTGGACAAAAACAATCCAACCCGCAGTTAACGCCGTTTGAGCAAGCTGATTACAATCTGACAAAGTTTGTTCTAAATGCTCAACTGAGCTCTGAGCTAGACGCTGTTATGAAAAGGCTAGCCGCTTTGGAAAAGATGAAGTCTAAATTCCAAGTACTTCTAGAAGGTATTACTGGAAATGTAAGCTTAGCCATCTCTACAAGAAGCAGACTAGCGGAAATAGAAGAAGAAATAATAGCCACAGAGTTCTTGCTTCAAGCTGTATGCGAAACTTATTCTCAAGAGATGTGAAATGAATAATAAACAATGTGTTGTTCTCACCGTAAAGGGTTGGGATGGTAGTAGGATACTTGGGGTTTTCTCAAGCGTCGAAGAAGCGAAAGCAGTAAAAGCTAGCTTCCTGAGCAGTAATCCTCAAAGTGATAATTTCCAGAAAGAAGAGTTTATCTTAGATGTTGTAGACTTTGGTAGGGTTTCGAAAGCGTGTGAAATATACATGGATAGTGGATCTAGCGAAAGAGCCACAACAAGAAAGCACATCTACGAATAGTTATTACTATGATGATTTTAGAAAATGGAATAGGTAGCAACTATCGTACTCTGAACAATGATCCTGTAAGTCATTTTCATGACGATAGAATCGAGGTTGAAATATATCCAAGTGCCTGGGGCAAAGTGTCAGTATCGGTTTCTTGTGATTTACTAGACTTTGATTCTGGTGTTAAACAGTTTGATACCCAAGCGGCCGCCAACCTGTATGCGACAAACATCGTATCAAAGCTCACAACTACTCTAGACTCCAGATTAGTAGAAAACGTTATAAAAAGAATTCTGGACTATTCCGGTAAGTGAGCTAGTAAAAATTCTCTTATGGCTCTAGTCTGTGGACCTATAGCATATTCATCGAATCTGACAGCTGCAGCTGATACTAGCGAAACGACCTTGTTATCTTTAGTCATGATCGGGGACCCGCTAGATCCTGGGACGGCGGGTATTGAGAATATGCTGAGTGTTGTAACGTTTCCGACGTAGTACCCCTCAAAGACAGGCACAGCGAGTGAGGATGCTAACCCAGCTGGACTAGCCATGTTATACACTTCTTCGTGCAACATAATTTCTTTATCGCTTATTTCCAAAGCCGGACCGATTCGATCTGATGCTTTTAACAAACAGAGATCATTTTCTGTATCTATCGCTATAATTTCCGATAACGCTTGCCGGCCGTAACCTGTCTTAAGTGTTATCCTGTATCCTACCTCTAGCATGGAAAGATCTAGTCCGGGTGCTGGTGGAGGCGGAGAACAAACGTGGCCTGCCGTCATAACATATGAAAAATTTTCATCCGTTTTTACTATAAAACCAGAGCCTGTTGCGTTGGCAGTACCAACTACGACCGACTCACAATTTTGTTCAGAGTCACAATCTCTAATTTTCATAATAAATTCTTGCTGGATCATTGTGAATGATTCAATAGGAAAAAGATTGTTAGCTTTTTTGATTACATCGTTGGTCGATGTTCTTATTATTTTATTTGGTATCGAAAGGTTAAGACAGCCGGTTAACGTTAGCATGAATATTAGCATGCTGAAAAGAACATTTGGGACCCTAGTTTTATTTTGTCTTCTACC
The DNA here is from genome assembly GCA_002722995.1 of Legionellales bacterium. Taxonomy (GTDB): domain Bacteria; phylum Pseudomonadota; class Gammaproteobacteria; order Comchoanobacterales; family Comchoanobacteraceae; genus UBA729. Next base: position 3,615 of record PBNF01000027.1, read on the forward strand.
TTCCAATTTCGACTCCTCTTTTAGAAGAATATAAATCTAAGTATGACATTTACTGGGACAACTATGAATAGCGATAAAAAAATCTTTTTGTTTGATATGGATGGGACACTTACTCCCCCTCGAGAAAGAGTACAGGGAGACATGGTCCGGGCATTGCGAGATCTTTCGAGTATCGGAAGGATCGGAATCCTTACAGGCTCTGATTTCGATTACGTCTGGGAGCAAATGGAATTTGCTTTTGGGATGGGAGGTGTTCCTGTAGATAGAGTTGACATACTTCCTTGTAACGGCACGAAGAAATACGCAGCCTCAGCTTCTAGAAGATTTGAGCTAGTGCATGACGTGAATATGCAGCAAGAAATTGGCGCTGAAAACTACAACACAATCTTAAGGCACTGTGCAGGGTGGCAGTGGCAAATTATGACAAAATTTCAGGAAATTCCTTACACGGGAACATTCCTACAATATCGAGGTTCTCTATTGAATTGGTGCCCAATAGGAAGAAGCGCATCTGCGGCTGAAAGAAAAGCATGGGTAGATGAGGACAATAAAAGTAAGATCAGGGATTACTACTCAGGGCTCCTAACAGAAATGATGTCTTTATTTAGCATTGAAGCCACAGCGGCGCTCGGGGGATCAACCAGCATCGACATTTATCCTGCAGGTTGGGATAAGACGTATGGTTTAAGGCATTACAAAGACAGCGAAGTATACTTCACTGGTGACAAGTGCGAAATAGGTGGTAACGATTGGCACATATACGAAGAACTCAAAGAAACAGGGAGAGCGTTTAAAGTAGAGAATACAAGCGATACCCTGAAAATAATAGAAGACCTGATCAGCTCTTGCTGAAAATTGCTGCTCCTCTTTATACAATTAGATCATGAGGAGTTATGCATGAATCAAGAAAGTATTAGGTCAAAATTTCCCTACTCCAAAATTAGAAGCCAACAGCTAGAAGCGATTGAGTTCATATTAGAGTCAGTTAAGTCAGGCAGCAAGTATATTGTTATCGAGGCAGGGACAGGTGTCGGTAAGAGTGCGATTGGGCTGACAGCTGCACGAGTACTTTCTAATAACCCATGTGATGATATTAAGGAGGGCGCTTACTTTCTAACGACGCAGAAAATATTACAGGAGCAGTATGTTAATGACTTTGGTGGGTTTAAGGGCCCGATGAAGTCTATCAAATCATCTTCCAACTACACATGCAACTTTAACAAGAAAACATCTTGTGGTGAAAGTCTAAGAGCTCTAAAGACAGCTGACAAGCAGAGCAGGTTCTTTAAATCATGTGCGTTCAACTGTGTTTACAAAAAAGCAAAAGAGTCATTTATAAACTCTAGCGAAGGAGTGACAAACTTTCCTTACTTTTTAGCAGAGACTCAATACTCTGGAAAAATAACACCAAGAGAAGTCTTAATCATAGATGAGGCACATAACGTAGATTCAGAATTAAGCAAATTTATTGAGATAACAATTTCAGATAAGTTTTGCAAGTCTTTTCTTGGCACGAAGATACCTACAAACCTAACGCAACTGCAGTACATAAACTGGGTTAAAGACACTTACTTAGACATCACTTCAAGAAAGCTATCACATCTAGAAAAGATGATGGAAAAGTACGTCGGTTTGAAGGAAAAAATAAGGTCAGGTGAGTTCGCATCTGTCGCTAAAAAGTTCGAGATGCTGGATAAGCATGTCTGTAAGGTACGAAGATTCTTAGAGCTTTACAACAGTGAAAATTGGGTGATGAATGATTTACCAGCAGACAACTACTCAAGCCGAAAGCTTCAGTTCAAGCCAATCGATATCTCTCCCTATGCTGAGGAAATGCTTTATAGATTCGGTAAAGTTGTAGTGTTCATGTCAGCAACCATACTAGATAGAGATGCATACGCTGAAAGTGTAGGTATCCCTAAAGACCGATTATCATTTATATCTTTACCTTCACCGTTCCCAGCTGAAAACAGACCGGTGATTTACGCTGGTGTCGGAAAGATGAGCTCTAAATCTATTGATGAGACCCTTCCAAAGATTGTTTTAGCAGTAAAGCAGATCTTAGCAGAACACAAAAATGAGAAAGGTATTATCCACTGTCATTCTTACAAGGTGGCTCATTACATCAAGAAGAATATTAGAAGCTCAAGATTGCTGATACACGGGTCAGACAACAGAGACGCAGTGTTAGAAAAACATAAGAAGTCCAAGAAGCCTACAGTCTTGATATCTCCCTCAATGACAGAAGGAGTCGACCTTAAGGGTGACCTGAGTAGATTTCAGATTATATGCAAGGTCCCTTATCCGTACCTTGGCGATAAACTCGTCAGAAAGAAGATGAATAAGTGGCGGTGGTGGTATCCGTTACAGACGGCTAAAACAATATTACAATCTGTGGGCAGATCAGTTAGGTCGAATGATGATACGGCTGCTACTTATATTTTAGATGCTGATTTCGATAGATTCTATCGGAATAACAGTTCATTGTTTCCAATCACTTTTAAGGAGTGCTTAAAGTTATGAAAGTCTATAATTCAGTAGAAGAATTTAGGGAGTATGTTGATAGGGATAACGGCTGGGGCGCTGTACCTGTGTATATGACAAGTGGCGGATTTGATCCCCTACACGTCGGACACCTAAGATGTATTTTGGCGACGGTCGACATGGCAGAAAAAGACGGTGGCTACGTAGCGATCATAGTGAACGGTGACGGATTCCTTAAACGAAAGAAGGGAAAGCCGTTTATGAAAGCCGAAGAAAGAGCTGAAATAATTGCTGGAATTAGAGGGGTTGATGCTGCTATTATTTGGGACGACGGTGGACAAACCGTAACAGGAGCTATCGCCCAACTTAAACCAAACTTCTTCACAAAGGGGGGAGACAGGGCTGCGCCTGAAGATATTCCAGAGTGGGAGATATGCCAAGAAGTCGGTTGCGAAGTCGTGTTTAATGTTGGTGGCGGGAAAGTACAAAGTTCATCTTGGCTACTTGAAAAAGCTGACGAAGGATAGAAAGTGGGAAAGAATAAAAAGAGTGGTGCGGGGTTTGTTGTGTTTAGAAGCGATACTGTTGGTACCGAAAACCCGCTTATCTTGGCACTTTTACAAGATGATGGGATATACGACATTCCCAAGGGTAGGATAGACGAAGGAGAGTCAGATATCGCCGCGGCAAAGAGAGAGTGTTTCGAAGAGTGCTCGATTATGATCAGTGATGAAGATATGATGTTTAGTGACGCGTCACCCTTTAAATACGGCGCATTAACAACATTCTGCGCGAAGACAAGCAAGGTACCTAATATAACCATCAATCCCCACACAGGAATATTGGAGCATGCTGGCTTTAAGTGGGTAGACAAAGACCAGTTTTGTAATAACTGTCTAAATTATCTCGTTCATCCTGTTAACCACTTTTATTCTGAGCACGACAAGGCTTATAATGACTAGTCAGGGATAGTTATAAACAAGGTACTAGATTATGTCCATATTCAAGAAGCATAAGACCATAGCAGATAGATCGGCTGGTGATCGAGAAAGACACCGCAAAAAGATCGAGAAAGCTATCAAAGAGGGTATACATGATCTTGTTGCAGAAGAATCCATCATCGGTGAAAGTGGAAAGAAAAAATTTCGTATTCCAGTCCGGGGAGTGAAAGAGCACAAGTTTGTATATGGCGAGAATGGTGGGAAGAGAGTAGGTTCAGGGGAAGGTAACGATCTTTCACGAGGACAAGTCATAGGAAAAAAGAAGAAGGGAAAAGGCAACGGCGGTAAACCAGAAAAGCCAGGCAATGAAAAGGGAGAAGAGTTTTACGAAGTTGAGCTCACCCTTGAGCAGGTTGCAGAATACCTGTTCAAAGACCTTGAGCTTCCTAATTTTGAAAAGAAAAAGAACGCCCAGGTTGTATCTAAGAAGATAAAAAGAAAAGGCTATCGAACAAAAGGTATTCGTCCTAGACTTGATAAGAAAAAGACAGCTCTTGAGCGAATTAAGAGGATGAAAAAAGAAGAGTTTACTGGAAAGCGCGAAGCTGACTCTGACGATTCTTTTTCATATAACGAAAGAGACCTAAGATACAAGCACTACGCTGTAAAAGAAAAGAAGACTTCGAACGCTGTTATATTCTTTTTGATGGATATTTCTGGATCTATGGGTAAGCAGAAAAAGTTCTTATCAAGAAGCTTCTTCTTTTTGTTGTACCACTTTATAAGGTCACGATACGATAAAGTTGACATTGCATTCGTGGCTTATGAAGCAGAGGCTTATGAAGTAGATGAAAAAAGCTTCTTTGAAAGAGGGTCTTCTGGTGGTACGATTGCGTCTACAGGAATTAAGATGGTCAACGAAATAATAGATTCTAGATACCATCCTTCATCTTGGAACATCTATGCCTTTCACGCATCAGACGGAGACAACTGGCCGACCGACAATGACAATGTGAGAGAACAGATGAGTCTATGCTTGCCGAAAATGCAGTTTTATGGTTACTGTGAGGTAGAGCCTTCGACAGAAAGAATGCAGTGGTTAAGAGAGTCAAGCTTAGGTACAACCTTCGAAAATATTTCACATGATAAATTAAAGACTTCAAGGATCTCTTCTAAAGAAGACATCTGGCTGGCATTCAATACTTTTTTTAAGGGAGGCGAACTGTCATGACTTTTCTGAAAGAACTTCAAAAGTGGGATGAAACGCTTTGTAGGATGGCAAAAGATCACGGCCTAGACTGGTTCCCTCTAGCTTATGAGACGTGTGATTATTACGAAATGATAGGAAGCATGGCTTACCACGGAATGCCTTCACATTACGGACATTGGAGCTACGGTAAATCTTTCGAAAGAAATCATCTGATGTACAATGCTGGTATGCAAGGGCTACCTTATGAGTTGATTATTAATAGCAACCCCTCGCTAGCGTACCTTATGGAAGAAAACCCCATGTACTTACAGGTTCTAATCATGGCTCACTGTATAGGACACTCTGATTTTTTCAAGAATAATATCACATTTAAGCACACACATCCCGAGAATATTATTTTACGAATGAGAAATGCAAAGAGGTATATCGATCAACTGATAGAAGATCCAAGCATCGGAGTTGATCAGGTGGAGAATACTCTTGACTCGGCGCATACTTTAGCCTATAACGTGCCTCGCAGATATGAGCCGTACATAAAGCAAGCCGATCAAAAGAAAAAGCTTGTAGAAGACATAAAGACTGGTATGTACAATGATAAGAACTTCGTGCCAGATCCAGAGATGGTTCCTCTTAAAGCAGAAGTCAATGTGCTTGCTTTCTTGGCTGATCAAAGCCCCGGGCTAGAGGAATGGCAGAGGGAGATCTTAAAGATCGTAGAAGAAGAAGCTCACTATTTCATGCCACAGATCAGAACAAAGATTATGAATGAAGGATGGGCCGCATACTGGCACTACAGGTTGATGCATGAACTCGAGCTACCAAGTGGAATGCACATTCCTTTTCTAAAGACTCACAACGAAGTGATCAGACCTCATGCTGGGTCTATTAACCCATACCACCTTGGGTTCCATCTGTTTAGAAAAATTGAAGAACGATTTGGTCTTGAAGAGTGCTTTATAGCGAGAGAATCTCTAAATGACGAAAGCTTCATCAGACAGTATTTGACTCAGGAAGACTGTGAAGAACTTGAGCTGTTCAGCTATTCTTTACACAAGGATGAATATAAGGTCGATGACGTAGGTGATGAGCAAGGGTGGAAAAATATAAGGGAAGACCTAATCAAACAGGTCGGAGGTAATAGTATTCCAATAATAATGATTGATGGAATTGACGATAGTAACGTACTTTGCCTGATACACGAACATGATGGAAGAGACCTTGAATTGAATTATGCAGATGCTGTAGTGCAGCACATAAGTAATCTATGGGGTGATGTTGTGAAATTGGACACCATCATCGAAGATGAGCCGTTCGAAATATAATTTTGGAGAAAAAGATGTCTAAGAACAACTATCTAGAAATAATCAAAGAGCAAAGATCGAAGAAGAAGACCGAGAAGTTTAAAGGTACTTTTCTAGAATATCTTTCGTTGATAGAAGAAAACCCCGATATCGCAGATCATGCCCATAAGAGGTTATACGACGCAATAGCCACCCATGGCATCGAAACAATGGGAGACTCAGATCCTAGAAAGCACAAGCTTTTCGATGGTGATAATGTCAAGACATACGAATACTTCCAAGAAGAGTTCTTCGGTATGGAGTCTGTTATTGCGAAAATAATGAGGTTTATGCGTTCAGCAGCGTTGAAGGGTGAAGAGAGTAGACAAGTGCTACTTTTGATGGGGCCAGTCGGTGCAGGAAAATCAGCTCTAACAGAACATATCAAGAGTGCGCTTGACGGATTGCCGTATTATCACTTATCAGGCGACCCTCAGCGAGGAGAACCACTGCAACTTCTGCCAAGATCCCTAAGGGAAAAGTTTAGTGAGATGTTGGGCGTCCATATCGAGGGTGATATTTCTCCTGTGGCAAGGCAGTTGTTGTTTGAAGAGTACGGTGGTGAATATGAAAAGTTTGAGGTTGAACAAACTACGTTCTCACAAAGAGCTAGAAGGGGTGTCGCTTCTGTACCTCCTATGGATGCAAACTCACAAGATGTATCAGTGTTGATCGGTTCTGAAGATATATCAAAACTTGACAAATACTCTGAAGATGACCCGAGAGCTCTATCTCTTAATGGAGCTTTTAACGTAGGTAATAGAGGTATAGTCGAACTTGTGGAGGTCTTTAAAAATGAGATTGAGTTTCTCCATACAATAATCACTGCGACACAGGAGAAAAGAGTTCCGTCCCCTGGAAAGCATGATATGATATACTTCGATGGAGTAATACTTGCTCACTGTAACGAGTCTGAATGGAATAGGTTTCAGAGCGAACACACTAATGAAGCGATATTAGATCGTGTTGTAAAGATTAACGTACCTTACGTTCTCGAGCTAGAGCAAGAAATTAAGATCTATGAGAAGATATTAGGAAGATCAAACTTTAGCGCGCATATTGCACCCCATACTATAAGAATAGCTTCGATGTTTTCTGTTTTGAGTCGACTCAAAGATAGCCAGAAATGTGATCCTCTTACTAAGATGAAACTCTATAATGGAGAAGAAGTTGTAGAAAAGGGAAGGGTCAAGAAGATAGACATCAGAGACCTCAGGGACGAAGCACCGGATGAGGGTATGAACGGAATATCGACTCGCTTTATTATGAAAGCAGTAGATAACGCTCTTAGCGATTCCGACAAAGGCTTTGTAACTCCAATCTCTATTTTAGACTCTTTAATTAAGCAGGTCAAAGAGCAGATCATAGACAGAGAATTTCAAGAAAAGTGCCTGGGTCTTATTAGAAATGTTGTCAGAAATGAGTACCTGCGAATCTTAGAAAACGAAATTGCAAAAGCATTCATCTCCGCGTATGAAGAGCAGGCGCAGTCCATCTTCGAAAATTATCTCGATAATGCGGAGGCGTACACAACAAAAAGTCGGTTAAAGGATCGGGTCACAAACGAAGATATGGCTCCAGATGAAAACTTTATGAGATCGATAGAGTCCACTATCGGCGTTAGCGATTCTGGTAAAGACGGATTTAGAGCAGATGTAACTGCCTATATGTTCTCTAAGATGAGAAGAAGTGAAAAGGTAGACTACACTTCTTATGAACCCTTAAAGGAAGCTATAGAAACTTACCTAATAACCTCTGTAAAAGATTTAGCTAGAATTGTCACTAAGTCCAAGACAAGAGATGACGAGCAAAAGCAAAAGTATTCTTCAATGGTACAAACGTTGATAGATGACTACGGCTATACTGCAGATTCCGCAGAGGAGATACTAGTGTACGCTAGCAATAACTTGTGGCGTGATAGCTAATCAATTCTTGAAAATATACGCTGCCACCTATTACAATTATCATTATTAGTCTGCTTGACAAGGAGTAAAGATGAGATTTGGATATGCGGTAATGTTGTTAGCTTTTGCGGCGATTATTTCATTCCACAGCCTGAACTGGGCGTTAGGTATTGCTGGGCTTAGTTTGCTTGCGGCTTTTTGTAGGTTCGCGCTGCAGGTCCAAGAAAAAAAAGAAGAAAAGCAAAGCGCAGATGATGCAGCTAGGGTCTTAAATGAACAAGCAGAAGAGCTTGGTAAGACGCTGTCAAAGCTTTTCGGAAACACTATGAAAAAGAATAGCTCAACCCGTAATAAGAAATATAACACAGATCCAGATTCAGACTTACACTAGATGATGGACGTGAACGGGTATGAAAAATGCAGTTATCATTAACAAAGAGCTAGACATTCTTAAGGCACAATTTTTTGATCATCTCAAAAAATTTAAGAATTCAATGGAACAAGGAGAATATTTCCTTGTTGGTAATCGCTCTTTCAACCCTATTGGGTGGACCGATGCACTTAGGTTCTTTATAGAAGAATTGCAGCTAACACATTCTCCTATAAAGGACTTGGTGATATCTAGCATCTACAAGATAAATAAAGAATGTCCTTTAGCGGTACCACTATATTTCGAGGTATTGAGTGGAAGAGATATAAGCTTAGGGGAAAGACCAGCCAGAACCAGTTCTAAAGACCTCATAGACCAATTTAGATCATATCCGGATGGTTTTATAAGGGAAAACCTTGATAGCCTATTAGAGTGCTTGTATTTAGCTGGTAGCGCTGGTACTGTTTCTGTAGAACCAACGACAGATAATCCTTCTATCGAGTTAGTAAAGGGATACCAGACATTATGCGTCCTTAGCGATTTTTTTGAGCAGTACTTTGAGAGTCAGGTAATAGAAGATTGTAAGCTTGTAATATACAACGGCGCAATCATTGAAGTTAGTGAGATACATCATATCCTACAAGCTGCATATGAGACAAAACAGAAGGTCATAATTGTTTGTTCGAACCTTTCAGAAGACGTAGCAAATACTCTTTTTGTTAATTGGCAGCAGGGTAAGACATTTGTCGTACCATTCCTTATAGAAGACTCCCCTGAAACGATAAATGAGTTTAGGGATATTGCAACCATATCAGGAGATGATCTCATATCTAGAGACAGCGGCCTTACATTAAGCGGGATAAAGTTAGAAGAAAAAAATGCACACACCTTTACTTTTGACTCAAGAAAAGGATCCCTTAGACTAGTAACGACGCCACAGGAATCGAGAAGGTGCTTAAAGCTTAGGTCTCGTATTTTAGAGTCTATGGAGTCGCAAAGTGTTAAAGACATTCAAGACATTATGAGAAAAAGGTTTTCTAGAATGTCAGGAAGAACTGTACAGCTTAATCTTAATCTAGAAGAATCAGAAAAAGGCATCATACAAGATAAGTCTGCTGCTTTCTTTAAGTACTTCTCTTTATGCGCAAGACAGGGTGTGGTAAAAGTTAAAACTGGATATGGTCTAGACTATCTTCCCTACCTCGAAGCCATGAAGGCAATAAGAGCCGCCAAACATGATGCGAAGTGTATTGGCGCGATTAAAGCTGTTGTAAGGATTGACGAATGAAAAACGTAGACCTTCGTCAGCTATCATGGTGCAACGCTAGTTCAAGAAAAGTTGATATTACAAAAATAATAGACTACATAGACAATAACAAAAGTAATAGTGAGATTCATATCGGATGTGATTCTCATAATATAAAAGACAAGTGCATATTCGCGATTGTTGTTGCCATTTATGAGCCCGGTAAAGGTGGGACATATTTTTTTGCCAGAAAAAGAATTGGCAAAAAGCAAATACCGAATATGAAGATGAGACTCTTGAAAGAAGTAGACATCGCCATTAGCTTAGCAAATATGATAAACTCAGAAATCTCTTTAGACAAGACATTCGTGCATCTGGATATCAATCCAGACAAGAGGTTTAAGTCACACCAGGTTTTCACTTCTGCAACCTCATGGGTAAAATCACAAGGTTACGACTGTGTTGTGAAACCTGATTCATGGGCGTCTTCTTGGTTGGCGGATGCATACGCAAAATAATTTATGCTGTTCTGTAGAATTACCTAAAAACAGTCGCAGACTTTTACTTATAGCAGCTATTGGGTAAAATCATTAGGATATGATTGTGTCATGTCAAGGAGGGTTTTTAAATGCCAAGAAAGAAAACAACTAAAAAAGAAGAGGGTCCACCCATGGTAGAAAAAAACAACGTATCCGCGTCGATGAATGAGATCAAGATGCTGTTGAATGACAAAATTGCAGAAACCATCGCCGGATTAGTAAATGAAAACACTCTTTCTAGAGAGAGCGCTGAAAGAGCAACAGCCGTACTGCAAGCTGCAGCAACTGGATGTGTTGACACAATAAGAGCAAATCGAGGGCTATAATGCCTGTGGGTCTTAAACACCTTATTCAGTGTAGGTGTATTCTTCCGACCATGAAGAATAGAGACAACGCACCTCTGCACAAATTTAAGGTGTTTTCGATCCAAGACAAGAATCAGATAATCGAAAAACTGGTAACTTGTAACAACTGCGGTATTGTGCACAGAGTACATGAAGTTTGTAAGTCTGAAATACTTCATAACGTAGAAGGTACAAAATCTAGTGTAACAATAGAAGACATATCTTTGATGCTGCCTGAAACTGTGTTAAGCGTACTAAACAGCTATGAAAAAGAATTACCTGACTTTGAACATGTCAAGTTTATGATCGATGAGAATAAGGTCGGGGACTTTATTACTTTATCTCAAGAATTTAACGATGGAAGAAAAACTGGTAAAGTTTTAAAGTACAAGGGCAATTCTAGGTTTGAGATTGAGCCCTTCTCAAGATCAGAAGTACTATGAATGAACAAGAAAAAATAGAAAAAGAAGATATCGATTGGCTTAACGATACCAAGAAAAGCAGAGATATAGCTCTAGAAATTATGAGGTTCGGAGTTACACAACACCAAATTAGACTTATAATTTGTAATCTAGCTTTAGAATTGGAAGATAGAGAAATGATGATAGCTGTTAGAAAGTTAGTAGATCCGGATCAGGATGAAGCTATTCATCAACAAAATAAAATCATACACCCTGGAGGAAATGAAGATGAGTGAAGCAACGAACATTTTAGAGAGCTGGGAGTCACTTAAAGCTATGGTGGAGGAGCTTGAGCTAGATGTGCACAAGAACGCCCATGGCAATAAGTCTGCCGGTGTTAGAGCCCGTAAAGGACTCAGAGAACTAAAAAATAGAGCTGGTGAATTAGTCAAGCTCACTCTGGAAGCTCAAAAAAGCTGATAGCTCGCTTCCAGAACCAGAAAGAAAAGAGAGGCTTGTCCTCTCTTTTTTATTTTGCAAGTGATGATTTGATCGCATACTTAAGTTTAGTGATCATGCATACTACAAGCTTATCAAAGATGCCTGTCATCGATACAACTTTTCAACAGTTGCTTAGCAGCTTTTTCAATTTGGCAAATCCTCATTCTGGTCACGCTAAAGATGTCCCCTACTTCTTGGAGAGTGAAAGGTCCCTTCTCAGCGGCGTTGATAACGCAGTTCTGATAGCTACCATTCATGTTTTGCCAATACCTACACTTCTCGGAGTCGCAACTAATGTTTAGTTCTTTATGCGTACCGAAACATGTTTTATCTTTTATAACACAACTCCCATCTTCTAAATTTATCTCAGAAGGTGGCTTTTTGTTTTGTTTCTTACTCACAGGTTTTTCCTCCAACCTTATAAACAATATTTTAAGGGGTAGGGGTCCAAATTTTCAAGGAGTTTATTTTGTCTGAAAACAGAAAAAGATTCGTTATTGATACCAGTGTCCTGTTATACGATAAAAAATCCATACATTCGTTTCCGGGAAATGATGTGATTTTACCTCTCCAGGTTATCGATGAAATCGATAAGTTCAAAGAGCGACCCGGGGTGGTTGGTGAAGCCGCAAGGTATGTAAACAGATTCTTAGATGAGATGAGAAAGTATGGAAGACTGGATGAGGGCGCTAATGTACCTGATGAATACTCTTCAGACCAAACAATAAGAATAAAGATAGATGAACCCACCTCCTGCCTACCTGCAGGTCTTAAAGCTGACCGTCCTGACAATAAGATACTTGCAGCATGTGTTTCCGAGGTCTCTAAGGGTGGACAGCAGCCCTTGATAGTTGTGACTAAGGACATCAACCTTAGAGTGAAGTGTGATGCATTAGGGATACCCTCTGAAGACTACTGGAAAGATCACCTCGAAGATGACAGCGCGAATTATTCTGGCTCTAAAGAGGTTGCTATTTCGCAAAAAGAAATGGACAGCTTTTTTGAAAACGGGTTTCTAGAAGTGGAAGACGACAGCATATTGCCGAATCAGTTTGTGGTGTTGAAGTCAGAGTCTGGTTCTGGTTTAGCAATTCATAGAAATTGTAGGTTGGAAGCATTGAAGCATAAGCCTGGGGATGCTATGTCAAATTTTGTTTCTAAAAACAAGGAGCAAAAGTTTGCCGTTGAAGCTTTACTCAGGACAGATATAGAGCTAGTGACATTGACTGGTTTGGCTGGATCTGGAAAAACATACGTCGCGCTTATGGCTGGCTTAGACGGTCTACAAGAAGGAAGGTACAGCAGGATTGTGATCAGTAGGTCAATACAGCCTGTCGGTAGAGACTTAGGCTATCTTCCTGGTGACGTTGATGAAAAGATGGCACCTTGGCTTGCGCCTATCATGGACAATTTTAGAACAATGATGGGAGATAAAGACTTTACATACTTTCACATTATGATGGATAAGGGAGAGCTTGAAGTTGCGCCTCTTAGCTTTATCAGGGGAAGAACCTTTAACGACTCTTATGTCATAGTGGATGAAGCCCAAAACGCCACTATACATGAGCTAAAGACTATAATAACAAGAGTTGGCAAAAACTCTAAAGTTGTGCTGCTTGGAGACACTGATCAAATTGACACTCCGTACATCGATAGACTAAGCAATGGACTATCGATTGTAATACACAAATTTAAAGATAGGATAGAGGCCGCGCATGTTAGCTTGAACAAGGGTCAGCGGTCTAATATCGCAACAGTTGCTTCTAGTATTCTTTAAACCCTTCTTGCTGCATATTTAAGCAAGAGGTGGTATAGATGGCTGTTAAAACAAAATCTTACGATAGAAACAGGTTTAGAAAAGTTTATCCACGGTTCAGGCCGGAGCCCAACCCTGGGTTTATGTCTGATGGACGGGTAGTTCTTGAAGCTTTGATAGTGAACTTCAATGATCAAGACAGGGCTGTCTTTAATTTAGAGGGCAGATACCGAAACCTTCCGTCAGTAACGATTACTCCTTTGGGTGACATAAATAACGTCAATGTTTATATCACTAGCCTGAAGCTGGGTTCGGTGCCGGCTAATGGTGGAAAAAGTTGTCAGGTGGTTATAGAGTCTAGCACTAAGTTTACAGGACAGGTTCACGTACAAGTAATGGAGACAGCATGAGCGTATTTGGGAGCGACACGCCAGTGGTTGAGTCAGGGTTTGCGATGATCCCGGCTGGGAATGATAATACTGTGATACTAATACCCCAAACCAATCTAGTGGCGGACCCATTGATGAAACCAATTGTAACAGTCGCACCTTACGATTCGACTACTCATGAAACAGGAGAAATGGATCTTAATCCCCATTTGGGAACCACGATAGAGTACTTCCCATCTCTAAAGAAGTGGCAAGTTCGTATCTGGAGAGGGGCTAATCTCCGAGATGAAGGAACAAAGATTTATTGGAAAGCTGTATTTCTAAAAAGCATCAGAGAAGTAGGGCCCCCGCCAACAATTGTAAGTGAATCGTAATAACTGGAGTTTGTAAGAAATGGCAAGTAAGGATTTTAGAGCGGATAGAGTAAGAATAAAAGCCATCGTAGGTACTGGGTCGATCGAGAATTCGCATCCGTACCTGGGACTTATGGTCTACAGTTCATCTAATGCATCCAACTTTAAGGGTGGGCGGCTAGACGGTAACATGCTACAAAACGTTGGTAGTGACGTTTGGATGTTCGTAAGCGGATCGGCTTCAGGCGATGGAACGTATAAAGCTGATCAGCGCCCAGCTGGGGGAGCTGTCTTATTCGCAGGCGATGTCGTTGTTAGCGGTACTCTGTGGGCAGAGAGAAGCATTATAGAAGTTGATGGTACTGTAGAGGGTGACCTCAGGGTACCGAACTCGATCATACAAGGTGGTGTTCCCAATCTTAAGGATGGTAGAGCCCTGATATTCGCAGACCCGTTGACTCCCAACGAAGCCGAACCGAACAAGCCGGGTAACATTTCATTTAAGATCGTGCAAGGTACTGCTGGAGCTTACAATTATTCCACGACCCAAAATAAAGACGTTTTCTTTCATGTCTCAGGTTCAAGGGGCGTAAGAAATACTAACGATAGAGGACTGTCACTTTTTGAGGGTGATGTGCACCTTTCTGGTAACTTAAGCACCGCAACTGTGGCGACAGCTAACTTCGGCGGAGATGTTATCGTATCAGGAGGGTTATTCCTTAGCGGCAATGCGATATATGACAGCAGCGCGACAGAGCACAACATTCCGAAGAGTAAACCAGGATACCCTCAGGCTGTATTACGGTTTGATGGTAATAGAAGGCTTTTTGGTAACGTAGAGCTAACAGGCTCCGAAGGTGTCGACTCCGCAATGATCAAGATCAGAGGTAACACTCTGGGAGCGGCTCAATTCAGGCTTCAGAGCGATAAACAGGTAATGGCTGGTGACGATGTCGGCACAATCATGTTCACTGGTAGGGTGGCTGATGCACCTCTTGATCAATATCCTGGCGGTATCATTGCAGTTACTGCATCACAAAACTGGGGCTTCAGTGGTGGTCCCAGAGCACCGTCGGAAATGCATTTTAAGATCAATGATGGTGCGCCTAATGCAGGTCCCGAAACCCGCTTTCTACTTACAGCTAATACTACTATTAGTTCGCAAGCTACAGTATCTGCATCGTTAAAAGTTCACGGTGGCGGTATAGCTAACAACGCGAAGATAGTTGACCAAAATGACCAGACAGCAGTTTTCTTCAGCGGCTCTGTCGGATTGGGGTTCCCGCAACATGCAACGTTCGACCAGAATGTTACAGTACTTGGTGACTTGAATGTTAGTGGATCTGTTGCATCTATTAATACCACGAACCTAAAGATTAAAGACCAGCTTATACTGTTGGCTACGGGATCAGAAACCTCGAATACCGCCGCAGGAATTGCTATTACTTCTGGATCTTCATACACCAATGAAGCCCTGGTGATGGGCACAGGCTTATATCCAAACTCGTGGAGAGCTAGTCGGCTCGATGTACAGGACGGTAATAGAACTACCGGGTTGGAGACTGGTGAACCAGTAAGAATTGAAGCAGCCGGCTTACGTTTCATGACAGACGTGACCGATGATGCGAAGATGTTGTTAATTACTTCATCTTTGGGTGGAGACACTTATTACCATATCACTGCATCGAACAACAACGGCGGCATCTTACTTGACGCAAAACGATCAATCACCCTTAACTCTGAAGCTGACGTATTCATTACTAAGGGACAAAAGTTATATTTCGACAACACTGCTGGTAATAACAGATACATACAAGCTGGCTCTAGTGATGACTTAATATTCTATAATGAAAGCAGAGTTTTCAAGTTTCAGAGTGAAAGCGGGGTGTTCGATAAAATTCAATTTTCCAGCGATGATTATGGAGACTCGCCTAACAGAATAATCAGCGTAGATGGAGCACCGTTCTCGACAAAAAGGTCTTCCTTTTTTATAAGCGGTTCGGGAGAAATGCGGATCAATAACAGGGCCGCAGCTCCTGGCGCAGGTATACCGGTATCTTTAACAACAATCATTTCAGCATCAGCAGATGAGGTACGTGGTGGACCTGTTATTATACTGTCTTCTAGTGCAGAGTACGGAGGAGGATCTTCAAGGGAAGGGTTTGTTACGATTGGTGACAGCGCATCGGCAGTGAATTCTCTATTCACAATCTCACGACATCGTGATGTGCGTACTCTTTTAAGTGGCACAGTTGGGACAAGGGGTTCAAATACCAGAGGTGTAACTCTGGTCGCAGGTGACCTGGTGGTATCAGGTAACACACAGTTTGTCGGTGCAACAGACATAGGGTCCATATCCACAGACAACCTAACTCTAGACTCTGTTACTTCTGGTGAGCCGTTTCTCAGGTTCAGAAGTTCTGATACTCAAATTCGTAGAAATACTGCAGCCCACCTTGAGTTCACAGACACACAAGTCCCTGGCAGCACAAGAACATTAACTCAACTTGCTGCTAACGCTGTTACCAATAACGCTGATGTCCTTGAAGTAACGCATCAGACAGGTGTAGCCCCTTACCTTTCTTACGTAGCTACAACAGCTTCATTCTCGTTTGATCATGATCCTACAACTAACGGGCATGCTGCTAGAAGAACGAACCAGATTGGTAGTGATGTATACTTCTTTGTTAGCGGGTCTATAGGTTCGAAAGACGACGACACCAGAGCTGGAAACGGACAAAGAGGTACCGCAGTGTTCGGTGGAGATATTCACGTATCCGGAGCTATATACGCTGGCGATCCCAGGTACTTTGTATCTCTCCACACAGCGTACACTACACCTGACACACCAGGACTTAAGTCATTTAGCGAATTGACCGCTGGAGCTGGAGCTGTTATAGACACCAACAGAAGCGGTATTCCGCTTCAATTAAGGAACCCAGCTTTAGATTCGGCACCAGGCGTGAACGACAGCTTTGGGCCTGTTTTATCTTTGACAGGAAGTCTAGATTTCGCACATGGTGGTGGAGCAAACAACCCAAGAATAAGAATCCAGACAAGTAATGCATTGGGGTTCCATAACTCTGCCGGTGAGGTCTTTAGATTGATGAACGGGGGCTCTGGTACTCATGCTAAATTCCCCAGTAACAACGAGCTACGATTCAACCAAGATACAATAAGGATTTATGGCGTACATAGCACACCACATAAGAAATTAAAGTTGATAAGTGACGATTCCACGGGTGGTCAGGTGCACATTCAAGCTGGTACTGAACCTGACCCTGGAATGGTGGCAGTTTCAGGAAGTATGCACGTTCGGGGTAACGTGTTACCTAACGCGTCAAGCACTTACAACCTTGGGTCACCTACCCAGACTTGGGCTAATGTGTACACAGGTGACCTTCACTTAAACAACGATCGTGGTAGCTGGACAATCTACGAGGAACCAGACATGCTGGTTGTCGTAAACAACTTAACAGGTAAGAAGTATAAGATGGGTCTTACTCCACTTGAGGATGATGAATAATGTTAGTTTTTACAACAGGTTCTTTAGAAGTAAGAGATAGCAGTGATAATCTAGTTTTAGGAGTCGGCGATAGACATCCGCAACCAATACTTAAGGGTCCAGACTCTGATAGCCTAAGCTTAGGATCGGCAGTCATAACTGGATCTATTGAAGTCATTCCATCTGCTGGCTCAACCATTAGCATACTAACTGGCTCTCTTGATTCCACAGGCGTTAAGATCGGTTTTGGCACCAGCACTGCTTTTAAGCCCGGGGTGGGACTTGCTTTATTCGGTGACTTAGGGTTAAGTGACACTGCAAATGCTAAATCAATAACGCTCCAAGCCGCCGCCGGCGGCAGTTTTACTATGGGAAGCGACGGAAACAACTACGGAAGGTTTGAATATGCAGAAGCATCAAATTCAGTCCAGGTTTTTACCAGAGCTGGGGGTGTAACTAAGACTGAGCTGATGCTTAAAAATAATCAGGTGTCTGTAGGTAAGGGTTCTGCTGCTTCAGCAGGTATCGATTTAGAAGTTGCTGGGGACAATAAAACTGTGCTTATTGGAGATAATGCAAACCCACCATCAGGACCTGCCGCGCTGTTTCTCGGTAATGAAGACACTAAAATATACCATGACGACTTTATGGGAGGGCAGCTCGTATTACAGTCAACTTCGTCTATTGCGTTAGTAGGCGACAGAACTATCGGTGCCTCAGAAGATGCGTTTGCATACCTCGTAGCAAGAAACGAGGCGTCAGTAGGTATAGCTGAAAGAGAAGATGTAAATATACAGGCACCTGGTGGTCTACAGATTGATAACAACCTTTGCCTCACTGGTACCCTTGATAGTTTTGGCTCTGACCAAACTCGAGCGACGTTTTCCCATGAAGGGGCTCCACGGGTCGATATTATGCGTAGAGATCCCAGCATCTTTGGTAATGACGAGCTAGGTGTCTTAAATTTCTTCGGTAGCACAGATGGTGGTGTAACAAGAGCGGGTGGTGCTAGTATTCGAGCTGTTGCATCGTCCGGATACACTGGGGTTTCGAAACCGACGAAGCTTGATTTCTATATAAGCAAGACCAACAGCCAGGCTTTAGGAATGACGCTTACTGCAGATAGAGACCTTCAAGTTGGTCAAAAGATCAAGGTCGGTGGGAACATAATACAGAACGGTTCGGACGAAAACGCGCTGGTGTTTGATTCCGGGATTGACCCTAGAACGGACGTTCAAGGTAAGATAAAAATATCAGGTAATGAAATCCAGGACAGCTCGGGCACCCCTGCCATTACCTTTGATGGATCGACGATAGCGACTGTCAATTCCGGAATATCCGTAAAGCAGTTTGGGACTGCGGCCCTCGACGGCTCAGTAATAAAAATGAGTAGACAGCCGACCGATGAATCCATCGGCGCTGGAGATGTTCTTTCAGAAATAAAGACCATCGGAGAAAACGCGTCAGGGCAAGAACCTGTTGGGGCCGTAATCGAAGTCACTGCGGTGCAGGACTGGGATTTCTCCGTTGCGAATGCAGAGAAATGCGGTGCTTCGATGGCATTCTGGGCTACCCAAAAAGATGCCACAATACCAACTAGAGCGCTGCTAATAAACGGTGACAATCCGTTTGCGCTAGCAATAACAAGCTCTGTTAAAATGGAGCATCTGGATAGAGTCTCAATCCTCGACGCAAGTGCTACCCAGACCCCTCAATTACATATTCATGACACCGGCACAGGTTTTTCCAACGCTGCCCGGTTAAGCTTTACAACAGGACATGGTAACGATGGTGGTCGGATAGACGGATACGGAGACGACTGGCAACTTGAGGCGTTTTGTGAACCACTTGCCGATGCCGCCGACGCAAAATTTGTCTTTAACTACTCTAACGCGGACGGGGATGGAAGTAATAGAGACCTACTCACTGTCATGCCTGTCGGTATAACTGGATCAACAGGAATAAAAATTGTTCAGGACATGGCGGAGGTTGACAACCTCGGCCGTCAAGCCAAACCCCTTAACTCCGCCGGCGCATTCGCACAAAATCCTTCAGATTACGCATTATTCTTACAGCAGGAACGAGTGGACGCTCTCGGTGGAGTCGACCCGGCTATCGGTATTGGGTTCGGCACAACAGGTGCCCATACTGGGGCAGCTATCGTTTTCAGGGACACAGGTGATTGGAGTTCGGGGCGGCTGGTATTTGCTGTAAAGAAAAGCACTAGCCAGAATCAACCACCGGTCAACGCGCTTGAGATATCTGGGGATGGAGATGGAATATATTCTGAATTCATTAGACTCTCGACAACATCAAGTCCTGCAAATGTGAGAGTTGAATCAGGATCAGGCAAGATACGAAGAGTAAGCTCAGATCGAAGAATTAAGAAAGATATAGAAGATCTAGTTACAGACTTAGAACTAGTCTGTCAGCTTTCTCCAAGGTTATTTAGAGACATCGAAGACACTAACCCTGAAAGTCTTAAAACGCCGGGCTTGATTGTGGATGAGGTGGAAGGAATAATCCCAGAATTAATAGACGGTGTTGATTTACCCGCTGAGGAACATAAGGGTATTTACTACGATCGTCTGGCTGTGTACATTGTCAGTGCTCTTAAAGAGATCAAAGAAAGACTTGAGGCTCTTGAAGGATGAGGCAAATCTGTAGCTTTGTCTTATTGATTAATACTTTAGTATTTAGTTAAATAGAATAGATTTATTAGTAATAAGTTTAAACAGATTATCAGTTATTCAGATTCAGTTACAGAATATATTAGCTGATTAAATTCGCTTTGTACAAGAAAAAACTCAAAAAATCTGAGCATATACATTACGACTCTACCCTCTATTATTGACAGAGTGAGGTGTA
>PBNF01000028.1 GCA_002722995.1 Legionellales bacterium
TCCATCAGAACCTGTTACGTATGCTGTAATGAATTCTGCCTCAATACCTTTTGCTTTTCAAACAGGGAAAGGAGTTGAGGGGGAGGAAAGGTTTGATGGGGGATTTAAATTCTTAAATCCGACAATGATGCAATCCATGCCTCCTGAGCCTCAATCTTCGCCACCAGCTTCGCGTCCATCTTCACCTTTAGATGCAGCAAAAGATACCGGACTTCCTCAAGCAGTTCTTGCAGCATCACTAAGAAGGTCTCTGCTAGAACAAGGTTCACAACCTCCATCTGCGCCTCAATCTTCGCCACTAGCTTCGCGTCCATCTTCACCTTCAGATGCAGAAAAAGATACCGGATTTCCTCAAGCAGTTCCTGCAGCATCACTAAGAGGGTCTCTGGTAGAACAAGATTCACAACCTCCATCTGAGCCTCAATCTTCGCCACCAGCTTCGCGTCCAGCTTAACCTTCAGATGCAACAGTGGCGAACAGGAGCTCTAATTTGATGGGTGATGAGACAGAACCCACGAGTGGATCAACCCCAAAAAAATCAAAATAATCCTAAAATATCAAAACAGAACGACCCAAAGCATCTCAATAAGGCTTTAAAAACAAACTTAATTCAAAGCCTTAATATTTTAATAATAAATTATTGATATTATATAATAATCATTATCTAAAAAAGACAATCAAAAATGTTAAATTATCCTGAAAATTCAAAGTTTTTAATATTCATCACAGGTCAAGCAGATGATGCTATGCAGCTTGTCAAAAATGCCTTAGAGAGCGCCTTAAACACTCAAGAAGATATTGACTCTTTCTTTTCTAAGGAGGAGGGATCACTCAGCAAACAAATCTATGATGCAATCACTGGATCATCAATCAATAAGATGCTTATTGGTCTATCAAGATTAGAATTCGATGTTTATGAATTTGCACAGGCGCAAATTGACAATGCAAAAAGATTAGTTGAATACCTGAAAGATCACCCAGAACAAGCTGTTTTCTTGGATTCATCCAATCTTGGATCCATCGATTTGATCGCTTCTCAAGGACATATTTCTGATATGATTGAGATGGGACAGCTTGCTGCATTGCAAGATATTGTTGCATCTACAGATAGGGAAGAAGCACCTGCTGATCTAACTCAAGTAGATGCAGATAGACCTATCTGGGTTTTGGGTTCCGGAGGTAGTAAAGGTGCACTTCAAGCCGGATGGCTCAAAATAATGAAAGATCGTGTTGAAAGAGGTGAGGCACTCAATCCATCAGAGATTCATGGGTGCTCAACAGGTGCTTTAAATGGTGCTTTATTTTCAGCAAACGTTCATCCCGATGAGACAATTGAATTATTGAAAAGCAATGCATTAAATTTATTATCTTCAACAAACCCAGAAGGAAATAGAGCTATTTTTACAACGAAAATACAAGGATTAATTAATGCTTCTATTTTAATGTATCTAAATCCTGATTACAGGGATCGGGAAACATTAATTCAAGCTATTTTAAACGATCAGATCAATTCAGAATCAATGGATATGGGAGTCACAGGAACAATTTGCGCCATGCCCTGGGGTGGAATAGAAGCCCTTCAAACACATTCAGCGTCTCAGTCTACGGGATTAGATCAATTAAGGGCTATGAGTTTAGATGCACAAGATGTAAGGGCGCTTGCTTCGATATTATGCCATAAAATGCCTTGCGTGACTTTTTCAGAGCTTCAAAGCCTTCAGCATGAATCTCCCGACTCATTCTCAAAATTTGCAACGATCGCAGTGGATCCTCAAGGTCAAAATATAATCTATAGTGCCGAGACCACACCTCATGAATCTATTGCGGATGCTGTAATGGATTCTGCTTGTATTCCTTTTTTTGCACAACCTAGATCCCCTGAGAAAAGCGTTGATGCACTTAAGTATCATACTTTACAAATGGATTTTATGGATTACAGTTGGGTTGTTGCTCAACCAGTTCAACCTCAAAAAAATGAAGAGCGCTATGACGGAGGATTCCAAGAACCCATGCCTATTGCCATTAGGGAAATGCAGCTTTCAAATGCAGCTGCAGCTACTAAAATCCAATCATTTTTCAGAAGATTTCAAGAAAGAATGAGGAGCTATTCTAGGGAAAGTGATGCAGCTTCTTCACCAAGCTCTCCTGTTCTAGATGAGCCTAGATTGATGAGGGCTTCAGTAGCAGCAACACCAGATATTAAACCCATCCCTATGGCATCAAGTGATCTAAATGCAGCGACTACAATTCAATCATGCTTCAGAGGTTTTTTAGCTAGAAAAGAAGCCACCTGGGTATTAGTGGATCCAGAATCAGCAGTTGATCCACCATCAGTAGTGGCTCATAGCGCATGATAGTTCCGGTAAATACCCTTACCGGAACTATATAGGGCGCTCAATTAACGCATTTTTTTCCCTTCAGATGATGGTTCTGTTTGACGTGCAGCCAACGTTGAACAATCATTTTGTTGTGGTTGAGATCCAAGTAAAGATTTACTCAAATCATTGCTTTTTTTAGGATCATGCCTCCCTTCAGCAATTTTTATTTGAGAGTTTATTGTTTTTGAGCCCGAGATATGGCACATCACTCCAATTAAAAGCCCAACACTTAACAACACACTTGATACAATCATAACAAGCGGCGTCACTGCACTTGTGAAGTAAGCCGCCCCCACAAAACTTGCCATACCTAAACATAAAGATACACCGATACGATTTCTTAAAATAATCATTCTCAGTGCTTTCGAATCTGGAATAAAGGTCTCTTGAACTAAACAATGCACGCCTGCATGTCCCAATATAAATTGAATATCTCGAGTTGATCTGGAGCGTTCATTTGGATCACGGACCATATTCTCTTTAACCCTATCAAGGTTCCATTTTAAATCCTTGTGACCGTGATTTGCATTGAAAGCTCCTTCAAAACCTGAAGTTATTTGTTCTTGAGATAATAATCTTTTATGCACTTGTTCTTGAGATAATAATCCTTTATGCATGGGAAAGTGGTGCAATACATCATTTTCTGGCGAATGAGCTCCTGTATGAATAGCCGATGCATGTTCATAATCAAAACCATAATCAACCAGTTTTTTATGAACAGCCTGAGAGAAACTTTTATTATAAAAACGGCTATCTGGATCTAGGGTTTTAGGCGTGATGACTCGACAGCCTGTTTTTTCTTGCAATTTTGAAATGACGTCATCTGAGACTTGATCTGTTACAAGACAAATCTCTCCTGTTTTAGGGTTTACTATAGACTGAATATTTAAAACTTGATCCTCGAAGTTCAATCTAACTGAATGACGATTTCCAAGATACAAATCAATTAATCGATCTCCAAAATGACTTCTAAGTTTTTCTTGTGAGTCATGATCTAACAAGTTAAGATTTGAAATCACACATCGCCCATCGGGCAATACACTCATAAAGCAATCCAAATGATATAAAACCCGTGTTTTAATATCTTTTTTACCAAGGTCACTCAATCCAAATCCACATAAATTTAAATTTAAATTAACCACCTTTAAACCCAATGGTTTGACCTGATCACTCAACCCTCCTTCAAATTCAAGATTTTTACTATAAAATCCACCGGGAGTTGAGGGCATATGAAAGAGTGTACCCCCATCAATAAATACGTTCCCCCCTTCAAAATAAGACCGACCCATGAGATTTAAGCTTGGTACTGCTTTCGATGCCTCATCTTGCCCCTGTCCCGTTCCAGCTGTTGTTGATCCTGATTGGGCTTTGCTTAAAATCGATTGAGACTGCTCCTGATATCGTTTTGGCGTCAAAAAATGACTTTGGCCATCAGCGCTTTCAAATAATATAGCGCGATCTCTCAAGTAAGAATTATTCATCTGCGTATTTATATCCGAGTCCAATGCTGCTTCTTTAGGAAAATCAACCCAACTGACTTCAGCCCCCAATACTTCAAAACAAGCCCGTAAAATGGCATAGCCATATTGATCCATGATCTGATGATCATAGTTATACTCTGTATAATTCCAATTCAGCGCTCTCATGTGTATGCATTGTTTTTTCATCATCTAAACCTTTATTAAAATTATCATTTCTTTAATTATAATCGATGCTTTAAGAACCATGCTCAAAAATTCATAAAATTAATTAGACAATATGAGTGTGATTTTTAAAATGAACTCTAGCTCATTGCAGAGTATTGCCATATTAATAAAATATTAAATGAATCGCTTTGAATGCTTTTATCTCAGACAAGTCTATTGAACCTAAATATCAATCATGTGTAATATCATTACATCAACAAAAGACTTAATCGCAATGCCGGGGAAATCACGATGTTATCACCCTTAACGCTAAGAGATATCACCTTCAACAGCGGCGTCATTCAAGGCCCCCTAGCTGGCTACTCTTGCGCCCCATTTCGTCGGTTAATCTGGCAACACTCCCAACCTGCTTTTTGTTACACTGAGATGCTTCCAGCACGTCAAATATGCATTGAAAATGGAAATATTAATCGTTATACATTCAAACACCCAGATGAAGGTCCACTGTGCTACCAACTCTCAGGCTGCTCACCTGAATACTTAGCTCAAGCCACACAAATTGTTGATGCAATGGGAGCTGATTGCATCGATTTAAATGCAGGATGCCCCAAGCCAAAGATTAGAAAAAAAGGCCATGGATCTGCTCTCTTGGCTCACCCAGATCAATTGTACCAATGCTTGATCGCGATGAGGCGAGCCACTGAAAAACCACTATTGCTTAAAATTCGAGTTGACGGCAACAGCGCAGAACGCAATAATAGTAAAGTTGCACAAGCCGCCTTAAAAGCAGGCATTGATGGGCTGGTGATTCATGGGCGGCACTGGCTTGAAGATGACTCAACCCCTTGCTCATACCATCAGGCTCAATTTTTTCACGAAGCCCTTCCAAATATCCCAATTATTTGGAATGGGGATATTTCAACCCCTCAATCCATCAAACACATTACCGAGGCTACAGGATGTAAGCATGTGATGGTGGCTCGAGGCAGCATGGGTCGCCCTGATTGGATTCATAGCCTCATGCACCCTTCAGTCGACCCTGCTTCTTCCTCACTGGCACGCAGTGCACAATGGTTGAAACAGCATCTAGATGATTTGTCGACCCTTGAACCTGCTGGCCGTGTTTATTATCAATCACGATCGATTGTTCATTATTATGCAAAACACCTTCCTCTTTCAGAAGGCATTTACTTAAAACAACTGATCAATCAAGCCGACACCCTAATCAAAATAATAAATAACTTAAACAATCTTATTCAAGACCTTGATAAACAACAACTATAAAAGTCAAATCGATCAGCTGAACGATAACGCATCTCCTTCGACAGACCCGGACATGATTCACACTATTGAATTTAAACAATAGCCCCGATAATATTATTAAGAGCAATAGCAACACTGAAAGGATACAATCATGCCCAAGAAGAAACGAGGGAAAAAAAGCAACAACACGAACAAAACCAATCAACCTACAAAATTAACCCCTCCAGCCCAAGCACAAGAAAAAGCTCAACAAGAAAGCGTTCCATTAGACTGTAAACCAGATAGCGCGCAATCAAAACCAACTCCCCTACCAAGCGCAGTAATCGCTAAACCATCTCCATCAAAACAAACCGGAAAAAACGATGAAACAGATTGGGTCGAGATTTCAGAGCAAGATGGAGACACTCCTTCTGATGATGGAGAGACGCCTTCTGGTGATTGGGTCTTACTGAAAGTGACTCAAATATCGGAAAACTCACAGCCATCAGGAATCACCCCTATTCCTGAGCGAACACATAACATCGCATGATCTTCAGTACAGTCAATCACACTGGATGGCTGAGTTAAAACTGGGCGGGTTTCAAGCACATAATCGACCCTGGGGTACAAACGCACGATATCAGATGCAGCATACGGCATATCCAACCGGGCCTCTTCCCCTATTGCACTCACACTTAACATGGCCCCATCATACAGCGCCAACATTGCTTGGGTTAGACGGTCATCTGGAATACGGACCCCTACAGCTTGTCGCTTTTGATGTGCAATTGATTTAGAAATTGATTTCAGCGCAGGCAATATAAATATCGTAACAGAGCAACCATGTGACTTTAAAGTACGAAAAATCGGCGTACTGATTCTTACAAAAGCACTCGCAGTCTTAAGATCTTGGCACACCACAGTAAAATAATGAGATTTTGAAAGTGAGCGCATCGTTTGTATCGACTGAATGGCTTTAAAATCGTTCAAGTGACAACCTAAAGCATAACCCGCAGGCGTTGGGTAAGCCACAACACACCCCTTCTGCTCCAGGGGACTTAATGCACGCATGTGAGGATGGTCTGCATGCGTTTGAATCACTATTGCCATCAATGCTCCTTATCGAACGCACATATTATACGTGCATTTTGAAATCAAAAATGTTATACTATCACAACTTTTGAAGGAGCTTTCAATGCAAAATTTACTGGTTGATTTTCTCCCCATTGCTTTATTTTTCATCACTTATAAATTGTATGGCTTATATACCGCAACAGCTATTTGTATCGCAGCTTCAGTGACTCAGATTGCATACACCTTTTTCAAAAAAAGAACCTTTGAACCCGTTCAATTAATTGCTCTAGCCTCCATTTTGGTATTAGGCGGTGCAACTTTATGGCTTAAAAATGAGCTCTTCATTAAATGGAAACCGACTGTTGTGTATTGGATTTTTTCAATATTATTTTATTTTAGCCAAATTTGGTTTAAAACCCCACTGATTAAAAAAATTCTACAAGGCCATGCCCATATGGAGCTCATCTGTTGGAATCGACTCAATCAATACTGTGGTTTATTTTTCGCCTTCATGGGTGCACTTAATCTTTGGATTGCTTACCACTTTGATACCAATACCTGGGTTAATTTCAAGCTCTTCGGAACCCTGGCATTAACATTAGCCTTTTCTATGGTATTGGCTCATTATGTCGCCCGCTATTCAATTTCTCAAACTTTAAGCGAATAAAAGCCTTTCGCTCAATCCCCCTAAAAATTGACGGCTTCAAAGCTTTCAATCGCTTGATTTCGAGCTCACTCAAGCAATTTAACGGCGCGGCGAATGGTCTTGAGTCTGAGCCTCATCCATTGTAAGCGATTTCAAACTCTTCTTTTCGACTAATTCAACTTGATTATCTGTCCTTAAATCATCTGACTGAACCTTTATCGCATTAACATCTTGAGTCTTACCTACTTCAGATGATTCTAATTTAAGATTTATCTTTGCCATTGCGCTCTTTAAACAATCAGATGTATCTTCATCTTTCCCAATCTCATAGCGATTATACAAAAAATTGGCCAAAATAGGCTGATTGTCCAAATACTGTAATAATTCATTAGGAGAGTATAATAATTCATTGCGAAGCCGCACGATCGACTCAAAAGTTTTCTCTAACCTTATCCCAGAGAATGACTTAATTGCCTCAATCATCAATAAAATTGATGAGCCTAAACTGACGGCCACCAATGGCAATGATATGTCAGCAAGTACCATTGGGATCAATGTTGATGCGCCCAAAACAAACCCCAAAACTGCACCCCCTCGGATCAATCGACTTAGAGTGATTTTATCGATATTTTTAGGGGTGTGATGACCTCGATACATATGAATCATTAAACAACAACAAGGCAATAACATTAAAACTGACATCGCCATTATACTTGGGAGCCCTGAGCCTATCATTGGGAGTGAAGTATTGAGTACTGAGAAATTATTCAAAAATGAGGCACTTAAAGAGACGATTTCTGAAAAAGATATTGGCATATTTGCAATAAGAAAAATAGCTCCCAAAGATATCACTGACAAGATCATCAAAGAACGTTTAAGGGCTTTTAGCATATTATCTTGGCCACTATAATAGAGTTGCTTTAACCCCGAAGCCCCCCATGTTCCAAGTGCTAAAACAGCTAACATTACCCCAATTGCTGTTACATTTCCAGCGATGATGGCCGCCACAAACCCAGCAACACATAAGGGCGCAACAAGATTAGAGATTAAAATAAGCTTGTACTGATTTTGTAATAATTCGAAGGAGCGTTCATGAGCATAAACTTTTTGGTCTAAATCTTTAAGGTGTTTAACAGCACGTATTTCATGATGGCCTTGATACACCTGGTCATTATATTTATCACCTAAATCAGGACTGGGGTTTTCAAGACCCAAATACTCAATCATCTTCGATTGATAATCTTGAGATTTCGGGTTTAAATCTCTTTTCACCTCATCAAGTGAGCAGCTCATATAATGCTCAAATTCATTATGAGTAACTTGAACCATTGGATGATGACTATGCTGAGGCCCTACTGCAAATTGAATGGTTAAGTTTGAATCTTGATAATTGCTTTTAAATTGATCAATCGCCAATCGAGCGGCGGCAGCAACAAGAAAAGGGGGATTCAGGAAGGCACCACATCCTAATGCAGATAAATAAACATGGCCATTTCCCTCAGAAGCGTTGTGAGCTAATTCAAGGGTATGGTAATAATTACTATAGTTTAATTGAAAGTATGCTTTTTGCCCCTCAGGCATCATGGCATAAGCCAATGCATCATCATTTTCTCCCAACCGCTCACCTGCTCTAAAATCCAATGCAGCCGATTGAATGATATTAAATTCAGCACGATCTCCTGTATACTGAGGCTGATCCTCATCATTTTTTTTAAAACCCATTACATGAGGATGAAGGTATACCCCACCTATTGCACGTAATCTACCTGGATATTCACCACTGATACCTAAAGCTGCGTCACTGTTCTGATACAGTGCTTCTTCCTGAGCATTACCCCTCCCATCAAATGCACCACCCTCCTTAAGATCATGCGCCGCAGATTGAATAAAGATCATCTTACCTCTATGGGGTGCCGCCTGATCCTCATCAAACAAAACATCTGGGACATATTGTTCTACAAGAGTCGCTACGGGATCTGAATCCATTCGCTCTTGAGAAACACTATCAGTCTGACAGATACTTCCCCATAAAACCTTACTTTCGTCATTAACTTTATCAAGTGACGCCTGTTCTAAATAAACCCGATCGCTCTGTGTGTCTTGTTCTCCCTTATCAGATCTATCTTTAATTTTTAAAAGCACTGATCGTTGAAATTCAACATTTTTTAACAATGGGGCAAATCCATTAAATTGAGGATTGCCCGTATCTTGATTACATTTAAATAATGACTTGAATTGATCAAAGAACGCTCCCTCCAGCGGGAACTGAGTGCTTTCGTCTTCGATCAATTGCTTTAGTGACATACCCCCTTCTAAAGTCTCATCAAACACCGCAAACTTACGCGCCCATTCTTGCTTATCTTGTTGTTCCATCACTGTTTTTTGATCTAAATGAGGGTTAAAAATACGGCGATCTTTAGACTCTTGTCTAAATATTTCCATTACCTCAGGAGTTTCTTGGCTTTGATCTTGACAGAGACCTTCAAGCCCTTGTTTAAATATTGCCATTGCCTCAGGAGTTCCTTGGCTTTGATCTTGAGCACGTTGCAAGATAAAATTACGCATTTCTTCAGCATATTCAGGAGTATTACGATTAATCAATAGGCTAACCTTTGATAAGTCCATCTGCATAACCCTGTTAAAAGTTGCCCTTAAATTCTCAGCATTAGGGTTTGAACCACCAATTGAAAACTCAAGAATGGGACATGCCTCACCCAATTTCAAACGGGCTTTTTCAATAGCCAATCGCGCTGAAGCTGCAACTAAAAAATGAGGATTATTAAATGCTCCACAACCAATTGCATTTAATTTAATCCGCTTAGGACTTTCTGATGAATCGTATGCCGCATGTGCGATGGTTTGAAAATAGTTTCTAAATGATATTTGAACAAATTCATTGTGCCCCTGAGGGGTCATCAAATGCCTCGCTTGATCTTGAGATCTAAAATCAGGATTCGCAGCATAAATGACATGAAACTCCCTCTCTGAAGGATCTCCTAAATGACACGAACCATCTTCTTGAGTCAACAAATGATAGGCTGTAGCACCTTTTTGTAAGTAAGTTAAACCCATATCAACCAAAGGATTAATCTTTAATCCTTCCCGATCAGGCAAATAGCCTGGAGGCACATATAATCCTAAATCACTTGCAGCATAAACAGCTTCTTCTTGAGCTGTCCCCCAGTATAACCCTCCTCCTTTTGTATCAGCATTTGCAGCAATCATGACATATACATTTTCATTTTCTGGAGAATCAGCCTGAAAAAGAGCATCTGGAACATATTCAGATTTAATTGCAACTGGAGTCTGCTCAGTTATAGACCCAGATGATGAAAACCAAGGTTGTACAGATCTTGGATCAATGATTTGATCCGCAAGATCAGCCGCATACTCTAAGACATCAGGATTCAATCTTGATTCTTCAAGAACGGAACCTTTCTGAACTTTTTGATCTAATTGATGCTTTATCGCTGAAATCTTTTTTAAATTTTTTTCGGCCCCCCTTGGATTAAACCCACCTACTCTATCGCTATCAATAGAAAGAACCGGTTGTTTCTGGTTTTCTAAAATCTGCAATGCTTCACGCCAGCGATTGGGATTAAGCCCCAATCTATGGTCTTTCTCATGTTCTTGATATTTAAGCCATATAGCATCCTGATGCTCCGGATTCAACCGTTCATAAAATCTCATTATATTTAATCTCCAATAAACATTATGTGTATATTTGATTATAGCACATATATACAAGTTCTGTGCTTAATCGCTAACGAATAATCATCATATATTAGCGCTTTGATCTTAAATAAAAATTAAACTTAAAAGACTTATAGGCTCATGACCTCTTAAGACTCTCTTAAGCGCTTGACGTTATAATGATTCAATACTAAAAAAAGAGCCACATCACAATGAGAAGATTTATACTTTCTAGCATTTTAATCGCCATGCTATATCAACCGATTGCAATGGCGATTCATTTTATGGTTGGAATAGACCCTATTCTCATACAGGCTGCTGAGCATGGATATCAAAAAATCGAATCACCGCATTCAAATGATATGATCATTGTTGACTTTAGAAAACCCTCTAATCAAAAAAGACTCTTTTTAATCGATATGAAGACCCATCAAATAAAGCTTAAAACTTATGTTGCTCATGGCTCTGGATCAGGCATGTATTCAGTTGATCATCTTTCTAATCAAGCACACTCACATAGATCGAGTATTGGTTTCTTTACAACCGGTGCACTCTATCAAGGCAAACATGGCTTGAGCATTAAACTCGATGGATTAGAGCCTGGTTTCAATGATCATGCTTCACGCAGAGGCATTGTTATTCATGCCGCCCCTTACGTTTCAAATAAAACACTTAGACAATTGAATCGAATGGGTCGAAGTTGGGGATGTTTTGCTGTCAGTGAAAAGGATTTAAAAATCTTAATTGAATCTTCAAAAGAAAAGAAATTACCCTTAATGGCATACTACCCCAGCAGACATTGGATTCAAAAATCACATTTCTTAAATGATTGATACACTCATTCTGATTGAAACAAGGGTTATGAGGTTTCAATGCCCCATCCGTACCCCTTCAAAAAACTTGATAAATTCATTGGAATTTAATCTGAATGAAGCTGATATCAATCACTTTAAAGTTATAGCCATTTAAATCAGAAGCCATTTACGGAAATACCCATCGATGATGGAAGTTTTAGTTTAGGCTTGACTTGATATTGAATCTTCATTACAAACAGCCTTCAAATCATTCACTGATTGACAACTCAAGGTTTCTTTAACCGAGTAAGCAGCCCAACCTGCTAGGATATATGCCAAAGGCAAAATAGACATTCCAATTTGATAATCCAACGAAGAATATATTGCCGTATGCCCAATCATATGTACATCCCCCATTAAAGACATGCCCCAACCAAAGATAGGTAAAATAAAGCCACCGGCCATAATCAGCATCGAAGAAATTGCGCTGGCACTGGCCGTCAGTTCAGGAGGATTGCTTTCTGCTACCAATGGGTACCCCACAACATGCATTGAACAAAACAAACCCATTAAGAAAAACAACCCCATCAATGATTCAAAAGAGAGCGCGTGAGAAAAAATCAGTATCATAATCGTAACGAAAGAGGCCACCGAGCTCACCAATAAAGGTTGGCGGCGGCTACCCCCCTGAATACAAGCCAACCGTCCTTGCTGAATGTTGAAGGCATAGTGATCCGACCACCAACCAATCAACGGTGAGCCCACGATCATACCCACAAAAATCATCGAGGTAATAAAAGAAGCTTGGTAGGTGGTCATGTGATGTACTTGTATTAAATACAGCCCTCCCCAAGTGGCTCCAAAAATAAAAATAGGCAAATTCAGCAAACTGATAATCACACCACCCAACCAATTTTGAGTGTTTTTAAAAGCCAAGGTTAATGTATGTTTAATTTGAGCATAAGTAACTGAGCTTTCTTCCACCCAATGCATATGTTGTGGAGTATCTTTCACCCATAATGCAATCAATCCTGTGATTATAAAGCCTAATATTGAATCATAATATAAAGTTTGACGCCAACCTAAATGCTCTGTCATCCATACAAAAGGTGTTTGAGCGATCATTCCACCAAACATTGCAAGGGTTACGACCACGCCGACTACAAAAGCCAGTCGATCTGTTGAAAACCAACGTGTGGCTAATCGAATCACCACTAAAAATGCAAAAGCGCCCCCCAAGCCGGTGACCCATCGGGCCGCTTCAGCCCATTCAATAGCTTGAGCATTCGAAAACACCCAGGTGGCTAATGCGCATACACCACTGACCCAACACAGCACCTTTCGTGTTGAACAACGGTCTAAAATCAGCCCAGCAGG
Source organism: Legionellales bacterium (assembly GCA_002722995.1). GTDB lineage: Bacteria > Pseudomonadota > Gammaproteobacteria > Comchoanobacterales > Comchoanobacteraceae > UBA729. The sequence goes on from PBNF01000028.1 coordinate 12,851, forward strand.
AATCAGAAATAATAAATTTCCATAAAAATAAAAACCTGATAAATGACCATACTCAGCAGGTGAAATATGAAAAGCAGTCATCAAGGCCTCACCTAAAGCATTAAACATGCTAATTTGCATAAATTCGTAACAAAAGAACAAACTTGCAATTAAAACAACTAACCATGATTGCCATGCATTAACTTCAGTTGTTTGTTTGAGCAACATTGACCTGCTCCTTAATGGATCAATGAATCACATTATACTTTAAAAACAAATTAAACTCAATGAATACCCAACAGCCATAAGCAACATTAATTAGTTAAATATCAATCACTTAATAAAAAATTCGCTTTAATTTAACTTAGATTCAATACATTGCAATCAAACTCAATCTTAATCCCAAATATTCATTGAGTCACCTTCATACCACTTAAATAAATCTCATAAGAATATTCAATTAAAACTTGGTAGATTTAAATTTCATTGAAAATAACACAGCGATCTTAAGATCGGATATCCCGTCATATTCTAACTTGAGCTTTAACGCTGCATTCTTATATTATGCTTCAATCAAAGCAGAGGGTAATTGATCCAGTTCAAAAAAATGCTTTCGACATACCGCTAAATAGCGCTCATTCCCACCTAATTCAATTTGTGCACCCGCCCTAAGCACTTGCCCTTGATCATCTAAACGGAGGTTCATAGTGGCTTTAGAGCCACAAAAACAAATGGTTTTGATTTCTTGAATCACATCTGCCATCACTAATAGATATTGACTGCCTTCAAAAGGTTCTGCACGAAAATCTGAACGCAGCCCATAAGCTAACACTGGAATATTTAGCTGATCGGCAATCTTTGAAAGCTCATACACTTGCTGCTTCATTAAAAATTGCGCTTCATCAATCAATAGACAATGAGGTTTTTCCGTACATGAAGATAAATAATTTTCAAAATCAAATGATCGATCAAAGGCAATTGCCTCATGCTGGATACCAATTCTAGAAGCAATATATCCCCCAGTGGCCTCATGTACAAAATCAGGCAAAAACAAACAAGTACGCATGCCTCGTTCTTGGTAGTTATAACTTGCTTGTAAGAGCGTACTACTTTTGCCTGCATTCATTGCAGAATAATAAAAATGAACTTTTGCCATATTAAACTCATTATTAATAATGCATGTATCATAAATAAGAATCCAAATCGATTCCACTCTTATAATCGATCAACAACATGTACTTGTGTTCCGTGTTCAACAAATTCTTGATTCAACCATTGTGCATCATCATCAAATACCCTCACGCAACCATGTGAGGCATGGTAGCCTGGCAATGTTGAGCCGTGAATTGCATATCCACGATGAAAAAACATACAATATGGCATGGGTGCACCACCCTTTGTTTCAAGCGGGTATTTGCCTGATTTGCATCCAGCATGCCCCATTCGATAAATTTTAAATTCACCTTGAACCGTTCGACAATAACTTTGTGTGTCTGGACAATAACCCCTACCACCTGAAATGGGCCCCCATTTAATCAACGCTCCTGATTCATCATAAGCTCCAAAAGCATGATCTTTAAGACTGATCACAACACGTTTTTCACCGTCATGATCAATATAATATGGCATTGGAGAAAAATGATAGAGCGAGGAACGTTCCCATTTTGGCAATGCAATCACTCGGTGATGTTTTAATTGGGTATTGGTTCGGTTTAATTTCTTTAGCATCATCTGATCTTCAAGATCTTGGATCAGATGCTCCCAGCGATCCCCTGGCTGAACTTGATAGCAAGTAAATCCATCTGTTTTACAGAGTGACTGAGCATAATATCCCCCATATACGGACAGGGTACACAATGAAAAAAAAGAACACAAAAACATTTTTAACATGTTGCTTCCCTTTATTATTATTTTTAATACAGTATAGGTTACTTTTCAAATTAATGCGGGAAAACATAAATAAAACTTCATGAACTATACTGATCTTAATCATGAATGGATCATGCTCTATGAAGGTTTTAAATGTGATATTGATTTTAATTATACTATTGAGCAGCAGCCTCATCAGTGCTGCACGCTATTCAATGGATCAAGGTGATTTAATTGGTGAAATACATACCCTGTCTTTGAATCAAAAGACCTCATGGAATCAGTTGGCAATTGAATATGGCATCAGTGTTAAGGATTTAAAGCAAGCTAATTTAGAACTTAAACATACTCAATGGTTAAAAAAAGAGACTCAAGTGGTGATTCCTACTCGCTATATTTTACCTCCTCAGCAATACAGAACAGGCATTGTCATTAATTTAGCTGAACAAAGGTTGTATTTTTTTCCAAATCATGAGCCCTCGATTGTCTACACATACCCTATTGCCATTGGGCGTGATGGTTGGCATACCCCTATTGGACATACTCGTATTGTGCATAAAAAAGAAGCCCCAACTTGGCGTATTCCAGAATCCATTCGAGTGCATACTTTAGACACAAAAGGACAGATGCTTCCAGAGTTTGTGCCACCTGGGCCCAGTAATCCTTTAGGCACCCATGCATTATATTTAAAGTTTAAAAATATATTAATTCATGGCACCAATAATTCTAACAGTATTGGAAATATTGTCAGCTCTGGATGCATTCGAATGCACAATGCAGATATTCAAGAACTCTTTAAAAAAGCGGTCATTGGCACTTCAGTTGTGATCTTAAATCATGGTGAAAAAATGGGTCGACACAATGATCAAATCTATTTAGAAGTACACCCCAAAGGCCCTGAATCTGATCAAACACTCAATCAATACAATCATTATCATTTTGACCCTCATTCAGAAGATTTTATTGATATATCAAAAATTAAGATCACTCGGGAGACCCAAAGCGGCATCCCCACGCTCATCAGTTTTATAACACCTGAATTTTTCAAGGTGAATCAGACCCAAAGCGCTTTAATAGAAAAGGCGGCACACTCAGCAATATTAAACTTAATATTAAACTTAAGTGATATTTTAGATGCCCCCCAAACTGCATGTCTTCTGGAGGCAGAAATCCTACAAGAAAAATACCGACCACTGCGCTGCCACCGATCACACATACCCATCGAGTTCCCCAAATGCCCCCTGGAATAGAAAACTTTTTGGATGATACAGACTTTCTTTTTAAAATCCAGCAACTCACAAATAACAATAAGTACATCACCATGTAAAATTGTGAAGCCAGCACCGTTAAAAACCAATACGCTTGATTTAATGTTGGAAAGTAAAGAAAAATCAAACACAACACCCCAACCACAAGCGCCTGTAAATATAAGATCATCACTGGGGCGCCTTGTTGATTTTGAGCGGCAAAGCATTGAGGCAAATAACCTGATTGCGCAGCAATCAATAAGCCTCTTGCCGGCGCAATGATCCAATTATTGACAGCACCTAAACCTCCAACCACCAACATCAAGGCCATTAAAGGTAGGTATGAAGCCATATGATACTGATCTAAAAAGATTTTAAAAGCTTCGATCACACCCGAAACTAAATTAATTGAATGCTTTGGCAAAACCGCTGCAACTGACAATGAGCCTAAAATTAAAATAAACACAATACTAAAAGCGGATAGCAGCAATGCTTTTGGATAAGTTTGAGCGGGGCGATGTACGTCTTGAGCATGTACGGTGACAACTTCAACACCGCATAATGATAAAGCAATTCCACTTAGAGACATTAAGTAAGCAGTGTTAGATATATCCGGCATCCAGCTACTCCAGGTCACATGCAGATAAAGGGGCTGTCCTTGTATTAAGGACAATCCGCCTAAAAAAATCACTAAGCCCATAGGAATAATTAAACCTAGCCAAGTGCAGATCACACTAAAGCGCGCTGAAGCAAACATACCTTTTAAATTTAATCCTGTCATGAGCCCAAATATAGCAATAATTGTACTCGCTAAAACAGTTTTATGATGAATCCATTGAGGTGCAACCACATAAAATAATGTTCCAACAATAAAAGATAAAATCGTTGGATACCAAATTACATTTTCAATCCATTGAAGCCAAATTGCATATAATCCCCAGTGAGGTCCAAGCGCCCTAGAGACCCAAGCAAAAACGCCACCTTCACCCTCAAAATGAGAAGATAGCTCTGCAGAAACCAAAGCCACGGGGAGTAAGAAAGTAGCTCCCGCAAGTATATAATACCCAACTAAAACTTCACCAAATAAGGCAGCTGAAGGCAAGTTTCTCAAGCTCGCCACAGACACTACAGTTAACATCACTACAGACCAAAATTTAATTTTCTGATGGTTCATCGTTTGCCCTTATAGTTGACGATTAAGATAATTGTTTTTGAAACTTAACATACGCGCCAATGGCCGTGAAGCACGATCAATTAATGCTTCATCCAAATAAATTTCGTGACCGGGCTGGTTGAAAACTTCTTCGATTTTTTCAACTGAATTCATCTGCATCCATGGGCATGAACCACATGCTTGGCATGTTGCGTGACGACCGGTGGTCGGTGCTAAAATCAGTTGCTTATCCGGCGCAGCTGCTTGCATCGCATAAAACAACCCCTGATCTGTTGCCACAATAAAAATCTTTTCAGATCTAGATTGAACTGCCGATAATAAATGCTGAGTAGATCCAACGACATCTGCTAATTCAATCACATTTAAAGGAGATTCAGGGTGAACTAAGATCGCTGCTTCAGGGTGCCGTGCTTTAAGATCAATTAACGATTGAGCCTGGAATTCTCGATGCACAATGCATTCGCCTTCCCACAATTTCATATCTGCACCTGTTTTGTGCTGGACATAACGCCCTAAATGCTGATCAGGCGCCCATAGAATAGATTGACCTCGTTCGTGCAAATGTTGAACCACTTCAAGGGCAATAGATGAAGTGACGACCCAGTCAGCTTGCGCTTTGATTGCTGCTGATGTATTGGCATATACCACAACCGTTCGATCAGGATGGTGTGACTTCCATGTTTTAAAATCATCACTTGGACAGCCTTCATCTAATGAACATGTCGCTTCTAGTGTTGGCATCAAGACTCGTTTATCTGGACTAAGAATTTTTGCAGTTTCACCCATGAATCGAACACCACATACAATTAAAGTCTTGGCTGGATGTTCTGCACCAAATCGTGCCATCTCTAAAGAGTCTGCAACAATACCACCCGTGTCTTGAGCCAATTGTTGAATTTCAGCATTTACATAATAATGCGCAATCAATATAGCCTGCTCTTTTGAGAGCAGTGTCTGAATCGAAGATTGATTTACCATCATTAAATTTAACTCAATGAAATAGGGATGATTTTATCATATAAACACTCAAAAGAGAAACAAGATTAAAGCATTAAAAATTTGATTCATTATACCTATCATGATTAAATTACACTTAGAACTGACCTTAAAGGGATTTTAAAGTGCTATCGACTCGATTGACCTATTTTTTAATCTTTTCCATACTGTGCACTGCTTGCTCAAATCAAGCTCAATATCAGACACCCATCAAACTGACTTTAACTTCAAAGGCAAAGACAACCTCATTGACTCAGTCTCCAAAGCGACATCCTACTTTTGACAAAGGCCTTTATCTTCAACAATCGATCTTCGAGGAACCTCGGCGATTTAAGCAATTATTAAAACGAGCTCAACAATACCATATCAATAGTTTTATTGTTGATTTAGATCGCATGACACCTCGCACGGCTCAGCATATTAAAATCATGCATACCCATCATATGCGGTATATCGCACGTATCGTTGTTTTCCCTCATGGCGGAACTGTTGAGCAAGTCAATACCCCTCATATTTGGCAACAACATTGGGACAGGATTGAAAAAGTCCTTCAAGCCCAAGCCGATGCCATTCAGCTTGACTACATACGTTATCGATCAGATTCTCAACCAGACGCTCATAAAACTCAAAAAATACTCCAGATTATTCAATGGTACAAAGAAAAAATAAAGCCCTATCAAACATCACTTCAAGCGGCTTTATTTGGTGTCACGGCTTTTCATCCCTCAATGCGAATTGGGCAAGATCTTAGCTTGTTTTCGAATACATTAGATGTTGTATGCCCTATGGTATACCCTTCACACTGGGAACCTTATGAGCATTATAGTTATCGTCCCTATCGAACGGTACTGAACGCTGTCATTAACATTAGAAAAAAACTCCCTCATCACCCCTTAAAAGTGATCCCTTATATTGAAATGTATAATTATCGAATCAAGCACACTTCAGCAGAAACAAAAGCCTATATTTTGAAGCAAATCCACGCAGCACAAGACAGTGGTTCAGATGGGTGGTATGCTTGGAGTGCCTCTAACTATTATGCCCCCCTATTTGAAGCGCTAGAGAATGATTCAAGACAATCCTTACAATCAGAATAAAAGCTTCATTCAGAAAGAGGTTCTATATAAAACCTTAACTGGCTTAACATCATATTGTCTATCCCAAGCAGTCAATCATGTTGAACTTTTATGGGGAAATTGACGGTAGAATCAGCCCGATCACTCAATGACTCAGTATCGCCAAGGACATATGAGTGATAGCTCTTAATCAAAAAACACCCAAGCCAGGATCACCTTAGGGGACTTCTACATTAACCACAGTCACTTAGAATGCTATTTCTCTCAGACTCGAAAATACTGTTACAGTTTAGACCAATAATTGACTCATTTAAATTAAACCGCTGAGTGCTGATTGACCCATCCTTTCTGAAAGTCATATTCCAGACAAAGATTGCATCGTCTACTATGAGCGCCTTTAATTTGACTTAATCGGGCAATATTTAAGCACTAAAGCGCCTAGGAGGCCTGAAATCAGTGAGCCTGAAAATACGCCTATACGCACCCAATTTTGAGTGACTCCAATAGGATCATCGTACGCCAGTGTGCCTAAAAACAAACTCATTGTAAAACCAATTCCACACAATAAAGACACCCCCCAAATACCATACCAAGATACTTCTTTAGGTCGAGTAGCAATGCCTAAATAATCAGCAATCCAGACACAACTCACAATACCTAATTGTTTACCGACACTCAAACCCAGCATAATCCCCAATGGGATCGGCATCCAAAGCACTTGCCAATTGGTTTGAGTCAAATCAATACCTGCATTGAATAACGCAAATAGCGGCATGACTAAGAAAGCAACCCAAGGATGTAAAGCATGTTCAACTCGCTCAGACAAACATCGCCCAGAACGATTAAATGGCAGTGCCATTGCAAACGCCACCCCTGCAAGGGTTGCATGAACTCCGGATTTTAAAACACACACCCATAAAATAAGACCGATCCATAAATACGGTGATAAGGTCTTAACATTACGATATCGTAAATAGCATAAAACCAAAAGGCACAACCCAGCTGAACACAACATCCACCACGCAATGGCCTCAGTATAATAAATAGCAATAATCAGTATGCCCGCTAAATCATCAAAAATAGCAATTGCAGCTAACAACACCTTTAACTGAATGGGGATTTTTTTCCCAAATAAGCTCATCACGCCTAATGAAAAAGCAATATCTGTTGCTGTTGGAATAGCCCAGCCTTCTAAAGCGTGTGCACCTAATGGATGCACACAATAATAAAAAATAATTGCAGGCACCAACATTCCCCCTACTGCTGCAATACCTGGTAATAAACGTTGGGTGGTGCTACGCAACGTCCCTACTTTCATTTCTCGCTTAATTTCAAGTGAAACCAAGCAAAAAAAGATTGCCATCAAACCTTCATTGACCCAAAGCAATAAAGGTTTTGATAACCCAATACCATTGACCATCACAGATAAGTTAAAGTTAACAACATGTTGATAATACTGAGACAGGCTGGAATTACTCAGCCATAAAGCAAAGACAGCAGCTAACATTAAAATCAGCCCACTTGAGCTTTCCAAACGAATAAATTCTTTAAATTGGTTCAACATCCTATCACCTACCTTTCAATTCCATGAAATTTAAAATAGTCTAATCGATTACAACTTATATTTAAATATTGAACACATCAGACAACTACTATATATTAAATATTTGTTTAATAATCTTATAGATTCGACGTCATGATGATGGAAATGATAGAAACGATATTAAAACATGCTACAGCACTTCCTCAAAAGATTATATTTATTGTGGGAAATCATGTAAAACAAAATACCCTTTCATCTGTTTTTTTCGGGATTGCAACCTTTTACTTCTTTGGATTTTGGATCGCTGTCATGGCAGTTCCCATCACTGCCCTCTCTTTACAAGCTTTAAATTGGAGTGTTGAAAAAACTCATGATGTTCTAGAATTTTTAAGAAACCGTAACTCACCTCGATTAAAAGCGTTTTTGAAGGCCTTAGAACATTCTTTAGACATTGTTTCAAAATGCATTGCACGTGTTGCTTTATTTGTTGTCTTTCTACTGTTAGCCCCTGCTGTAATATTTATAAGGCAATTTTGGAGTTCTTTGCTATACTTATTGAATTGGCTTATATCAAAAAATGACTCTAGCCCTCTTGATCAGAATCAAAAAAAATCCTTTTTTCTTATGTTTACTATACAAGCTTTTACCTTCATGTTAATGAATTACCATATTCCAACCCCTATCTTTGACATACCTGTATTATTTTATCTGTTTTGCTTTTTTGCATTGGCCCATGATATTTACACGCAAAACTCAGAATCTTACAAACCCTTCTTACCAATACAGGTTGACGATAATTTAACTGTAAATGGTTTATTAGAAACATCTATAAAAAATTTGAGCACAGCTATTACTGCACTAGAACACGCTTCACTTAAATTTATTCCTTTGGGCCCAAACACTCAGAGCCTATCTCAGGATCAAGGAGAAACACACACTGAGCTTCCTTCTGAGAGGCAAGTCATGTCCCTCTTATCATCTCTTTTCAATCAAAATTCCCAGCCGCCTACTCCAGTGCAGCAAGAAGATTCAAGTCGAGAAGATGCGGCATCAAAAACTCAACCTGGATGTTCGTAACTCAAAAGTTCCATCATGAACAATCGTTAAGGAATACCTCACTATGGATTGGATGAATATTACAAGTTGTATTCTCTTACTTTCTGTTGGCTTAACCATTTTCAATCAAAAATATCTCAAAGCACCCACCACAATTGCAGTGATGTCTGCCACACTAATCTTGTCTTTGATCTTAATATTAATCGAACATTTTTTTCATCTCAATCAAAGCCAATATCTGATTGAACTGTTCTCAAAAATTGATTTTTCTCAAATACTGTTGCGTGGCATGCTAGGTTATTTATTGTTTGCAGGCGCACTTCATATCAACCCCACTGACTTCAAATCATCTTTCACTGAAATTTTAACGTTATCCACCTTAAGTACTTTGCTATCGACCCTTTTAATTGCCTGGATGACCTTTATTTTAACAACTTACCTCAATGCCATATTTTCAATACCACTTCATTTATCATGGATCGCTTGTTTATTATTTGGTGCATTAATATCTCCTACAGACCCTATCGCTGTTCTGGGGGTTTTAAAAACACTTAATGCCCCTAAATCCATTAGCACTAAAATGGCAGGCGAATCTTTATTCAATGATGGCGTAGGGATTGTTCTATTTTTAAGCATTTATCAATTAGCGTATACTCCTGCGGCTCAATTAAATTTTTCTGATATCAGCTATTTATTTTTAAAACAATCAGGCGGTGGTATATTATTTGGCTGGCTTTTAGGGCTGATCACTCAACATTTTATTCAAACTACACAAGGCCCTAAATTACATATTTTAATTACACTAGCACTTGTAACAGCTGGCTATACATTTGCAGATCAAATTGGCGTCTCAGGCCCATTAGCCATGGTCATTTTAGGCATGATGCTTAATCAAAAAACTGCCATATATCAACTCCCCCCTCAATCCAAACAACTACTACATCAATTCTGGGAACTGATCGATGAACTCCTTAATATTGTGTTATTTTCTTTAATTGCTATTGAGCTTATCCTTTTAAAAATTTCAATCCCATCTTGCTTGTTAATGATATTGATCATTCCCATCGTTTTGTGCGCACGCTGGATTACCGTACTAATCCCCATCCGATCTCTAAATTTATTTAAAAGACAACATCCATATACCGTTGAAATACTCGTTTGGGGTGGATTGCGTGGTGGCTTAGCGGTTGCAATGGCTCTTTCATTACCCGATACAGCGGATCGTAATTTAATCTTATTGCTCACTTACGCAGTTGTAACCTTCTCAATTGTTGTTCAAGGATCGACGATTCCTAAGCTCGTCAAAAAAAGATTTTTAACCTAATGTCTTCTTTTCGGTCTATACTAAAGAAAATTGTTAATAGGAATGCCTCATGCTCGAACTCTTTATCTTAGCATTACTCCTGATTCTTCTTGCCAATAGTATTCGCATTTTAAAAGAATATGAACGCGGTGTTGTTTTTACACTGGGCCGATTCACAAGCGTTAAAGGCCCAGGTTTGATTATTTTAATTCCTATTATCCAACAAATGACACGCGTTAGTTTAAGAACGGTTGTGATGGATGTTCCTGCTCAAGATGTTATTTCTAAAGACAACGTTTCGGTTCGTGTGAACGCAGTGGTTTATTTTTATGTTGAAAATCCAGAACCCGCTATTTTAAAAGTCGAAAACTTTTTACAGGCAACCAGCCAACTTGCACAGACATCGCTGCGCTCAGTGCTAGGGGAACATGAACTTGATGAGATGTTATCTAAGCGTGATAGTTTAAATAATACCATCCGTAACATTTTAGATGAGCAAACCGATGTTTGGGGCATCAAGGTCACACATGTAGAAATTAAAGACATTGATATCAATGAAACCATGATTCGAGCAATCGCAAAACAGGCTGAAGCAGAACGCTCAAGGCGCGCCAAAGTTATTCATGCTGAAGGTGAAGTTCAAGCCGCAAAACAGCTCGCTGAAGCTGCACACATTCTCTCTAAAACGCCTCAATCAATACAACTACGAACCTTACAAACGTTGTCTGATATTGCAAATGAAAAGACTTCAACCATTGTATTGCCCATTGAGCTTTCTTCAAAACTATTAGGCAATAGTGATCCTCACTATACTGAATCAAAAGATTGAATAAAAAAAATAAGCCAAGCGATTGCCTGGCTTATTTTCCCCCCTAAGCTGCGCCTTTGCGCAGAAAAATCAAAAAACATTAATCTTCATCATCCCAGTCTAATGTCCCACCTGTTTGGTATTCGATGACACGGGTCTCAAAGAAGTTTTTCTCTTTCTTTAAATCCAAAACTTCACTCATCCAAGGGAATGGATTTTTAGCGTTCTCATACAAAGGCGTTAGGCCAATTTGAGATAGACGTCGATTCGCAATGAACTTTAAGTACTCAGAAAACATTTCAGCATTAAGCCCCAGAATACCACGCGGCATCGTATCATAAGCATACTGTGTTTCTAATTTAACACCTTCTTCGACAATACCTTTAATTTCAGTTTGAAAAGCTTCAGTCCATAAAGAAGGATTTTCAATTTTAATTTGGTTAATCACATCAATACCAAAGTTCAAGTGCATGGATTCATCTCTCAAAATATATTGGAACTGCTCTGCTGTACCCACCATTTTATTACGGCGCCCCATTGCTAACACTTGAACAAACCCAACATAGAAGAAGATACCTTCGAACACAACATAGAATGCAATTAAGTCTCTGAGCAATCTTTGATCCGCTTCAGGTGTGCCTGTTTGGAATGTTGGATCACTTAGGCTTTGAGTAAACTGCAAAGACCATGCTGATTTAACTGACACCGCTGGCACTTCCCGATACATATTGAAAATTTCAGACTCATCCATGCCTAAGCTTTCGATCACATGTTGGTAAGCATGTGTATGTAAAGCTTCTTCAAACGCTTGTCTTAATAAATATTGTCTGCACTCTGGATTAGTGATTTGACGATACACAGCCAAAACTAAATTATTTGCAACCAAAGAATCCGCTGTAGAGAAAAAACCAAGGTTACGCTTAATAATAGTTCGCTCATCTTCAGTTAACCCATTAGGGTCTTTCCACAATGCAATATCTGCTGCCATACTAATTTCATTGGGCATCCAATGATTTGCACAGCCGGCTAAATACTTCTCCCAAGCCCAGGTATATTTAATTGGAACCAGTTGATTTAAATCTGATCTGCAATTAATCATTTGTTTATCATCAACTTTAGGGGGCGGTGCTCCCATTTCAATTTCAAGGCCGCTGATACGTTCTTTTGTCATGGTTTCCATCATCTTTCTCCTCAGTTATTGGCAGGCTTCACAGCCCTCATCTAAATTACAGACCGTTGCATCAGTTGATGCTGATTGTTTTGATACTGCATTCAATGCAGCATCATGAATGGTTGATTTCTCAGCATGTGTGACACCCAAAGTTCTTAAATAGTAGGTTGTTTTCAGGCCATACGTCCACGCCATCTTATAGAGCTTATCAAGTTTCTTACCTGAAGGCTGTGCCATATATAAATTCAGTGACTGCGCTTGATCAATCCACTTTTGACGACGCGAAGCCGCTTCAATTAAACAGGCGGGATCTAATTCAAATGCTGTTGAAAAAATAGCTTTCAACGCATCCGGAATCCTTTGTATATTTTGAATACTTCCATCATGATATTTAATATCATTGATCATACTTTCGTCCCACAAATCTAAGGCCTTAAGGGCTTTTACCAAATGTTCATTAATGATTGTGAATTCTCCGGACATATTGGATTTAACAAATAGATTTTGGTAAGTAGGCTCAATTGACTGGGAAACTCCACAGATATTTGAGATGGTTGCTGTGGGCGCAATGGCCAGCAGATTTGAGTTGCGAATACCTTTTTCTTTCAGCTCACTGCGAATACGCGCCCAATCAAGCGTTGAAGACGTATCTTGCCTAAAGTGTTCCCCTCTTGTATCTTTTAACCGCTCTATCGAATCTATAGGCAAGACACCTTGTGACCACAAAGAACCCTCGTAACTCTGATAAGCTCCCTTTTCTTGCGCTAAAGCAATTGAGGCTTCAATCCCATAGTAGCTGATTAACTCCATGGTTTTATCTGCAAAGTCAATAGCTTCATTAGATTGATAAGCGATATTTTGGAGATATAAAGCATCTTGGAACCCCATGATGCCTAGACCGACCGGACGGTGCTGACGATTGGAGTGCTCAGCTTGTTTGACTGTGTAGTAATTAATGTCAATCACATTATCTAACATTCGCATTGCGGTATAGACTGTTGATTTGAGCTTCTCAGTATCTAATACCCCTTCTTTGATATGAGCAGGTAAGTTGATGCTGCCTAAGTTGCATACAGCAATTTCCTCTTGATTCGTGTTTAAGGTAATCTCTGTACAGAGGTTCGAGCTATGAACAACACCGGTATGTTGCTGGGGTGAACGTAAGTTGCAAGGATCTTTCCAGGTCATCCAAGGATGTCCTGTCTCAAAAAGCATTCCTAACATCTTACGCCATAAGGTTGTTGCACTAATCGTTTTGTGAGGAATCTTACCCTCGGCTGCTTGAGCTTCATAGGCTAAGTAAAGCTGCTCGAAAGCTTCACCATATGTATCATGCAAATCAGGTACATCGTTAGGTGAAAATAAAGTCCAATCAGCTTTGTCCATCACACGCTTCATGAAAAGGTCTGGAATCCAGTTGGCTGTATTCATGTCATGTGTGCGACGGCGATCATCTCCTGTGTTTTTTCTTAATTCTAAAAATTCTTCAATATCTGAATGCCAAGTTTCTAAATAACCACATACTGCACCTTTTCGCTTTCCACCTTGATTCACAGCAACAGCAGTGGCATCGGCAACGTTCATAAAAGGCACGACACCTAATGACTTACCATTGGTTCCCTTAATTTTAGAACCTAACCCTCGAACAGGCGTCCAATCATTTCCGATACCTCCAGCAAATTTAGATAACATTGCGTTATCTTTAATCGAGCTATAAATACCTTCTAAATCATCTGGAATGGTTGTTAAAAAACAACTTGATAATTGAGATCTAGATGTCCCTGAATTAAATAATGTGGGTGTCGAAGCCATATAATCCAAACGAGATAGTAAGTGGTAGAATTCAATGGCTTTATCTGTTTTGTGATCGCCTTCATTAAGGGCTAATCCCATCGCGACACGCATGAAAAAAGTTTGAGGCAGTTCAATACGAATCCCTTCTTGATGTAAGAAATATCGGTCATACAGGGTTTGCATACCCAAGTACTGGATTAAATAATCTCGCTCAGGGACCAAAGCCGAAGCTAAACGATTCAGGTCAAAAGACTTAAGCTCGGGATTTAATAATTCTATATTAATCCCCAGTTCAATCAATTGATGAAATGCACTTTGATACAAATTGTCAACAGCCTGGGTTTGATCCCAAGTAATACCTAAATGTATTGCAACCTCTTGAAGCAAACTGTGACGAAGTAACCGTGCAGCTGCAAAACTATACTCAGGTTCTTGCTCTATTAAAGTACGTGTACTGAGCACCAGAGCTTGTTTGAACTCTTCAGTGCTGATGCCATCATAAATCGTTCTAAACACTTCTGAAGCAATTGAATCTAAACAAATACTATCTAATCCTTCACAAATTGAAGCAATGTGATTGTGTAAATCGTGTTGGCTCCACGATACCATCCGTCCCATTTGCTCAATTTTAATACAGGCTTCTGTTTGAGCTGATGAGGTTTTCTCTAAGGTTTGCTCAGATCGAATCACTGATCTTTTTTCACGATATAAGATGTAGCTTTTAGCGACATCTGGATAATCTCTCATTAAAATAAGCTCAACTTGATCTTGTATATCTTCAATATGGATAATACTGCCGGCTTCTCGACGTGATTTAAAAGCCTCAGACACGGCTAGAGCAATTTGATGCGTGGCTTGGCGCACTCGCTCAGAATTCGAAGCCCCTTCACCCTCAACTGCTACAAATGCATGTGTTACAGCTGATGCAATTTTATGGGCATCGAAGTCTACAGTCATTCCAGAACGTTTGATCACTTTAAACGCCAAGAATGATTGGATATTGTTTGTTTCTTCAAATGAAGCTTTGACCTCAGGCATCTCTTCTACAATCGTTGTCACAATCACACCTCTATTTAATACTGTTAAAACTTAAGAAAATCATTTGTTATAAACATCAAGCTGCACCACATATTGAACCTAAAGCAACTCTTTAACACACTATATTGTGCTTTTTTGGGAATTGCAAGCATGAAAATACTTCTTCATGAGTGGTGATTTGTAAAGTTCATAAATCACAAAGACTTAGGTTCGAAATTAAAATAAAACTTGAATTATCTATCTAAAATGATAATATCATCAGCTTGGAACAACTCTTTTGATCATGTTTGTTGCTGTTTAGCTTCAATATGTCACCAAAAGTGTAATCATTCACTTTAGTCATGTAGAGGATGGTAAATACCCTATGCCAAAAATTGAAGTAACCAAATGTGGCGGTAACGCCGAAGTTGCGATTCGTAGACTTAAGAGGCTGTGTGATCGACTCGGAATACAAAAGCGTATTCGTGCGCTTGAGCATCATGTAAAAAAAACAACCAAACAAAGACGCATGAAAGATGCTGCAAGAAAACGTTCTTTAAAACGTCAAGCCACCCTTGAGGCAACACGTCGATCCACTCGACGCCGTGCCCGTTAAGCCTCACCAAAGAAGCTTATGACACCGCATCTACAACTCACCCTGATTGAAGACATCAAAACCTCAATGAAATCAGGTGACCAACCAAAACTTGAAATGTTAAGAATGATGTTGAGCGCACTCAAACAAGCCGCTATTGATTCTAAAGCGCCCGTTTCGGATGCTCAAGCCTACACCATTCTTTCAAAATTAAGAAAACAACATGAAGAATCTAAAACGCAATGGCTAATGGCTAACCGTCCAGATGATGCTCAAGCAGAACAATTTCGAATTGATTTGATTTCAAGCTACTTGCCTCAACCCTTATCATCTGAAAAAATAACAACCCTGGTCAAGCAAACCATTGAATCGTTAGATGCTCAATCTCCTTCGGATATGGGTAAAGTAATGAAGTCTTTAAAATCTGAGCTCAATGGACGCTGTGATTTAGGGGTTGTTAGCAAAATTGTTCAAGATCAACTGAATTCAAAATAAGGTATGGCTCAACGTTTTCCTCAAGACTTTATTGACGAAATTTTGAGCCGGCTTGATATTGTTGAAGTCGTATCCAAGCGAATTGAACTCAAAAAAAAAGGGCATGAATATCATGCTCTATGTCCTTTTCATTCTGAAAAAACACCTTCATTTACAGTCAGCCCTACTAAACGCTTTTATTACTGTTTTGGATGTGGTGCCAGCGGAAATGCTTTACACTTTATGATGCAATTTGATCATATTGATTTTAGAGCAGCCATCATACAATCAGCACACAACTTAGGCCTTAAATGCCCTGAAGATGATCAAGATGATGAACTCTATCAGCTCAATCGATCAGCTAAACGGCTGATGCAGCACATTCAATCGTATTATAGCACTCAATTAAAACAATCGAAAAAGGCTTTATTGTACCTGCATCAACGGGGATTAGATCATGCCACCATTGAGCGTTATGGCCTAGGTCTCTCACCAAAACATCAACCTCAACTCAATGAACTCCTTAATATCCCTTCCCATCAGATGAAAACTTTACTACACACTGGCATGATGTATACTGACGAACATGGCCGTTATCATTCTAGATTTCGTGGACGTATCATCTTTCCAATTCGAAATATTGCAGGAGAAACCATTGCTTTTGGTGGACGTAGAGCGCATGACGGCCCTGGACCCAAATATCTAAACTCACCTGAAACAGCTCTATTTAAAAAATCATCTGAACTCTATGGTTTATATGAAATCAAGCAACTCAGAGTTACGCCTCCAGCCCTGGTCGTAGTTGAAGGCTATATGGATGTCATTTCACTTGCGCAACATGGTTTTAATCATGCTGTTGCGACATTAGGCACTGCAATCAATATGCAACATATTCTGAACTTATCCAGACACACTTCACATGTGATTTTTTGCTTTGATGGGGATGAAGCAGGTCAGCGTGCAGCATGGAGAGCCATGACTCAGAGTCTACCTGTTTTAAAAGATCACCTTGATATGTCATTTATTTTCTTACCCAAAAACGAAGACCCTGATAGCTTTATTCGAACACATGGTCTGGGTGCTTTTTTAAAAGCGATCGAATCTGCAACCACCTCGACTGATTTTTTCTTTGAACACATACAGTCCAAATATCCACAACAAACGCTTTCTGGGCGCGCTGCAGCTGCCCAAGATGCCTTGGAATGGGTTCAAAAAATACCTAATAGTATTTTCAGACACATGATGGAACGCGAAATTCAATCTCATTTCAAGCTCACCGAAGATGAGCTAAAATCTAAAACATCAACAGAATCTCCTATTGAACCCAGCGCCCTCAACACAAATGTACAGATTCAAGATCACGTGACTCAAATTCTTTCAATGCTGTTACAAGATCCCAGCATTCATAAGCATCTTTTTATAAGCCCCTTGTTGAAAGAACACCCTGGCAATAAAATTAAATGGCTTTTTAAACTATACGAAACAATTCAAGAACACCCTAATCTCTCAACAGCAGCACTTTTGCAACGATGGGAATCACATCATGCTTATTCATGGCTTGTTCAATTAGCTTCATCGAAACATTTAACACCTCGGTCAGGATTTTTAACTGATTGCCAACATCGTCTTGAAACCCTTAAAGATCAATTGATACAAAAAAAAATAGATGCTATACTTGAGCAATCAAAATCAAGGACGTTAAGCACCGAAGAAAAACAAGCCTTATCTGCTTTAATTAAAATTAAGGCTAAATAATCTTGAAAACGCGACTTGAGCTGATTCCTATTAAGTTAAAAGCAACAGCAATGGAGCCTCACATTGACCACTCAATCCAATCATCACTTTTCAGATTCTAAAAATAATGAATCCAGTCAATTAAAGAACTTAATCAGTTTGGGGAAATCTCAAGCAGGTTATGTGACTTTGGCACAAATCAACGACGCCATTCCGGAAGAAATCATCGGAGGCGAACAAGTTGAGCATATCATGCAAGCCTTACGACCTTTTAAAATTGAAGTTGTAGAATCATTACCTGACACTTCAACCGAAGACCATCTCTTCGACTCAAGAAGTAATCCTGAAGAAGAGGAAGCAGAAACTCTAGAACTTTCAAAAGTCAGAGATACAGTTCGCTCTTATATGAAAGAAATGGGCACAGTGGACCTATTGACAAGAGGACAAGAGGTTGAACTCGCTAAACGTGCTGAAGCGGGCAATCAAATCACATTAGGCGCAATGTCTGCATCAAAATTAGTGATTAAACGTCTTCTAGAAACATTTGAAAAAATTGAAGCGGGCGAAGCTAAAGTAACAGATATGTTAAGTGGCTTTTTGGATGAAACACAGGATGACTCTACCAAGCCGAACGCTTCAATACCTGACTCAAAAGAACCCGATTCAACCACTTTATCTGATGAAATTGTTTCAGAAGTATCTATTGATCACGATGGAACTGATCCTTTAATTGATGATGATGATTTAACACCGCCCCTTACAAGTGATGAGCCTCGAAAAACATCTGAATCAGGCGATGACGATACAACCTCAACTCAGAAAAATACTACATCATCAACTCAAGATGATGAAAAAGATAACGATGACGATGATGATGCTTCAAATGAAACCACAACAGACTCTGGTGGATTCGATGACCCTGAATACCTAGAAATTTCACTCACAGAGCTTAGCATACGAATTGATCAATTAGAAACAGCTTCAACCCATTACCATACCTTGAAAGCACAACATGGCACACATGCAGAAGCGACTCAAAGCGCATTTAAAATACTGAGTGATCAGTTCATTCAGTTTAAATTCACCCCTAAACAAATTAGAAAATTTTCTGATGAACTGAATCAATTATTTGAATCAATCAAATTATATGAGGGTAAACTCATTGATTTATGCTTATCAGAAACACCATTAGCACGAGAAGATTTAATCTCAACATTCCCTGGACATGAAACCGATATTGATTGGATTGAACGTCTCAAACAACAACATCCAACACATGAGTCAGATTTAGATGCCATCAGTACGAAAGTGATCAAAATTCAAAATAAATTGACTGAATTAGAAGTTAAATCTGGAATGAATATTCAAGAAATCAAAGAAACCAATCGCCGCATGCGAATTGGAGTGACTAAAAGCAAACAAGCTAAACGTGAAATGATTGAAGCTAATTTACGTTTAGTCATTTCTATTGCGAAAAAATACACTAATCGTGGCCTACAATTTTTAGATCTGATTCAAGAAGGCAATATAGGCTTGATGAAAGCTGTTGATAAATTTGAATATCGCCGTGGGTATAAATTCTCAACTTATGCAACATGGTGGATTCGTCAAGCGATTACTCGGTCTATTGCTGATCAAGCACGCACCATTCGTATTCCGGTCCATATGATTGAAACCATTAATAAACTGAATCGTATTTCACGAAAAATTCTTCAAGAAACAGGCCGAGAACCCACCCCTGAGCAGCTCAGCGAATTAATGGATATTTCTGTTGAAAAAATTAGAAAGGTTCAAAAAATTTCTAAAGAACCCGTTTCAACTGAAACAGCAATTGGAGATGAAGATGATGGATCTACTTTAGGTGAGTTTATTAAAGAAACAAACTTACTCTCACCTGATGAAGTTGCTGCACAGAAAGGCCTTCATGAAATCATTCACGACTTATTAGACACTTTAACCCCACGAGAAGCGAAAGTATTGGCCATGAGATTTGGCATCAATATGAATACTGATCATACTTTAGAAGAAGTGGGCAAACAATTTGATGTCACACGTGAGCGGATTCGGCAAATTGAAGCGAAAGCATTGAGAAAACTACGCCACCCTTCTCGGGCTCAAAAACTCATTAGCTTTTTAGATGAAGACAACGAAACACTTTAATCTTTCATGAATATTGTTCTTGGCATCACTGGCAGCATTGCCGCAGTTAAAGCACCTGCTCTGATCAGTTTATTGAAAAAACAAGGGCATTCTGTTCGTGTTGTATTGACAAAAGGTGGCTGTGAATTTGTCACGCCTATGGCCTGTCAAGCCTTATCAGGAGAACCGATCTACTTAGATTTCGAAACCGCAGAACATTCCAATGCAATGGATCATATTGCCCTGGCTCGATGGGCCGATATACTGCTTATTGCACCTGCTTCAGCGCATGTATTAGCGTTGTGCGCCCATGGCCTAAGTGATCAACTCCTCAGTGCATTATTTTTAGCAACAAAAGCCCCTGTTTGGATAGCTCCTGCCATGAATACGAATATGTGGAAACATCCTGCAACTCAAGACAATATTCGACGCCTTACCACAATGAATGTGCAATGGATTCAACCGACTTCCGGTGTATTAGCTTGTGGAGAAGTTGGACCCGGGCGTATGGCTGAGCCTGAAGTGATTGTTGAAACCTTATTTCAAGCTCACTCACCTCTTCTAGCTCTGAAAGGGCTTCATATCCTGATTACGGCAGGCGCCACTCAAGAACCAATTGACCCCATGCGCTTTATCAGCAACCACAGCACAGGCACGATGGGATTATCCCTGGCTCAAGCTGCACTTGAACAAGGCGCACACGTTACTTGTATTTTAGGCCCTTCAACTGCTGCAATTCCAAAAGGCATTACACCTATTCATGTTAAAACTGCAGATGAAATGCATGCTGCCGTCATGTCTCACTTAACTGAACATGATTGGTTCATTGCTTGTGCTGCTGTCTCAGATTATACGCCGATCACAACGCATCCACATAAACTTAAAAAATCAAACACCCCCCTTCAAATTGACTGTCAACCTACAAAAGATATTTTAAAAGCAGCCTGTCAATCTTCAAACCGTCCCACTTGTATCGTGGGCTTTGCCGCTGAAACAGAACGGTTAATTGAGTCAGCACGACAAAAAAAAATAAATAAAGGATGTGATATGATTGTTGCCAATTTAATTCAAGATGCACGTGACCCTTCGCATGAACATCAGGCAACATTGATCACTGAACATACAGAATACCCTTACCCTAGAATGACTAAGTTAAATTTAGCACGTCAACTGATTCAAGATATTGCACACCATGCACCTCACCCCCCCTCTACATCTGACTCTAATTAAATCAATGACTTTAATCATCACTACATCCATCATAACCCCTCACCTTTAACCTGAGCTCAACCTTGAACCCACTTAAGCCCATGTCTGATCTCCATCGGATATTTGGATTTTATTTTCACCTAATCAGCCTAAGACAATGCATGTACTCAAAATAAAATCACTGCCTATACAATATAATACCTAGATTAACTTGACTTTGACTGCTTTATAAGTTGATCGATAGCTTGATCAATCCACTTCACTGAAGCACCTCTGAGCACCCAAGCCGCACGTGCATGGCGCCAAGCTTTTAAAGCCAGCGCAGCATCACCGGCCCTCGTCGCTAAAACACCTAAGATCCACTGAGATTCAGGCTCAATATCTGAGCGCAACAAGGTGTGTTTTAATATCGAGAGACTTTGCTTAAATTCTTTTTGGCCTTGTAAAGCTTCAGCCATCATCAAATCAATCACAACTAAGTGCAAATCTTGCTCATAGAGGGGTTGTAATATCGTTTGTGCTGCTTTAAACATGCGCTGTTTTAAATAAATACTGGCTAATAATCGGCGGGCTGTTGCATCCTTTGGATGCTCAACTAATTGATGCTGTAAAGTTTGAATCATTAAATTTGGATGATCTTGCCAAGTCTTAAGGGCTTGCTGAAGATCCTGTTGGTGATTTAACACAAAAAGACGTTGGGTCCATTGATCTAAATCTCCACAATAAAAATAAATACCAGTGACAACTGCACTGATAACAGTAGCGATGATAGCGATTAAAAATTGACGTTTAATCCAGTTAAGACCGTAATTGATCCAGATCAATGATGCGCTGCTTAAAAGGAAAAGAGCACCGAAAATAAGCATATAATTGATCATCATGATGTATTCCTTGAAGCTATTATCGCTGCATTTAATTGCTTTAATTGAACTTCATCAAGAAGCCTATATTCTCCAGATTTTAATGTACGAGGCAAATGAATTGGGCCAAAACTCAAGCGCACTAAACGATTTACAGGACAGTCTATAGCCTCAAATAAACGCCGAACAATACGATTACGGCCTTGATGCAAAGTCACTTCATACCATTGATTACGCCCTGAAGATGAAGGGGCTTTAAGTATTCGATCAAATGATGCCCAACCATCCGATAGTTTAATTCCTTCACATAATTTATGTTGCATGTGCGGGGTTAAAGTTTGAGGAACGCGGACTCGATAACGACGTGTTAAGGCCTGACTCGGATGCATTAATTGATGAGCCAAACGACCTTCATTTGTAAATAAAAGCAACCCTGAAGTTTGGATGTCTAAGCGGCCCACCATCACCCAACGCCCTGAGTCAATTAAAGGCAGATCATCAAACACAATGGCTCGTTGCTCTGGATCATTACGTGTTGAAACAATCCCTACAGGTTTATGGTACGCTAAAACACGGAGCGGTTGAACTGGCTGTGCATCGATGATACGACCATCTAATTTGATAATATCTGACTCACCTACACGCTGCCCCAAGTGCGCACAGACTCCATTAACAACCACTCGACCTGATGCAATTAAGGATTCTGCCTTTCGTCTCGAAGTGGAAAGACCTTGCTGAGCTAACCAACGTTGTAATTTTTGATGATTCATCGCCCTGCTGATTGTTGTCGCACACGTTGATCGTTAGAGGCGGCCTCCACCACCACCCTAGGCGCGGCTTTTGCGGCTTGTCCATGACCGGCATGAGTGCTCAAATCACTGGAGCTCAAGGAGAATTCAAAAGCATCATTACTTTCTATCAAAGCGGCCTTCACGGAGCTGATTGACTTCCCTACAAATTCCTCAAACTGCTTAAACATAAAGGTGTATTCCACAATTAAAGTTGAAACCGAAAATATCATTACCCAAACCATATTAAGGCCAAAAGTATCACATAAATCATACCCACCAATAGCCCCAATTGATAATGATGAAGTCGCAACAATCATAACAATTAGGTATTTCTTCATACCAACTGCTGATTCAAGTTCCTCAGAAACCTTTTGGTTAGTACTCTTCTCGTCAACTGAAAACATTGCACTACCATCAACCATCGTTTCTATTCCCAAATTAAGCGTAAAAATAGCCATGGCAAAGATGATAAGAGAAGTCATTGATAAATCATAATTTAACCCAAGGATCTTAGCACCATGGGCAGCCAACCCAGCTTCAGCCGTTGCATGTAACAGTAATAAAATGAGTTTACATACTTCTTGCCCTATTGATTTAAAAGAGCGACCTGAATCAGACTGAAAGTTAACCCTAACAAGATACAGTGCTGAATATGCAATCACGCTATAACTGATCCAAAGTGGCAGGATCTGCGGATGAATAAAGCAATTGGAGACAGCCAATGAAACAATCAACACCAAGGACACAGTTTTCCAGGTTAGTTTTTCTATGTTGTCTTCAAGAAACTCAGAAGATCGATCGACTGAAACTAAAAAATAACCTAGCAATCCAATTAAAACACATATATTGATAATCCAGTTACCATGAAAGAAACGAGATAGCATTAATAAACTTTCTTGGTATTCATTAAATAAGCAGCACATAATAATGCATGTTGATAGAATCAGCAAAAACATTAATATGGGGTTATCTCTTTTGAATTTATTCCCTCCAATTGGATAAGTGATTGAGCATTTAGCATGAATCACATAAAGCGTGATTCCTAAACTAATAGCCCCAATCCAAACAAGGATATTTACAAGCATAGGATAGGGTGTAAAGAAGTAACTTAAACTATTGGTTAAAATATCGGGTAATTTAGAAAACGCTAATGCGAACCCGATGGCTCCATTACAAATAGGCAATAGTGAAAAAGTTAATACACCAAGTCTACGAAGGGTTATCATATTGCCTCATTTAATCTATTGAATAACTCAACAAATCATAACACTTTCATATCAATCAATCAAAATGTTTTTAAAAATAATAGCAGCCCATCCTAAAAAAACAAAATAAAAATCAACAAGATACCGGTCGATTTGAATATTTCAGGATCAATGTATTAATACAGTAGATAACAGTCAATATCAATTTATTTATCTTAATTTAACTCAAAAATTAAAGTAAATTTTGCAATATAATTAAGTATTGAAAATATTGCTGTAGATCTTTTCATCTAAATAGTATATTGAATCGTTTTAATCAAAGATTCATCTCAGAACAGTTTGGTGAAACTGAAGTTCGCCTAACTGAATCAGCGCGATCCTTTTCAGTACCAGGAGTGTTTGAATCCTCAGGTTGTCTTTTATTTTTACTCATTGATGCGTCTGAATTTGAATCACCCAATACAGTTGAGGGTACACCGGCATAACGATTAAACTCTTCATTAAACTTATGTTCTGAAAGCATCAAAAAGATATATTTTGATAAGAATCTTTCTATTTGCTTAGCCATAAATTGCTGCTCAACCAGTAATGTTGCTCCACCTAATATTAAACACAAAGGTAATGGAAGCATAAATGCATGCTGTAACTCCAAACAACCAATGAGCCCTAAAGATAAAGCTCCAAACCCTCCAAAGCCCCATGAAATTGCTCGAATATAAGGCTTTGAAAAATGTTTAGAATATTCTTTGCTCATCTCGTAATGTTTCATTTCGATTGATTTATGATTTAATGTATTAATGTTAAGCGATTTTGAATCTTCCTCTTCCTTTGAACTTTCAACATTAACCTCGGAATGATTGAGCATTTCAGTACCATCAACCATCACCTCTAAATAAAAATTAAAAATAAAAGCGGTTGCAACCATGATCATGACTGGAAGTTGATGATTGAACAGTGAACATCCTATTAATTTTGCGCCCTCTGAAGCTAAACCTGCTTCAACCGCTGAATGTGCTAGCAGTAAAATGATAGCCACTCCTTCTTTTGCAATGTTGAACGCTTTATATTTGTTTGAAATAGATTGATTTTCCCAAATTGAATAGAATCTATTTTTGAGTAAAAGAGATAATATTATTGTGAATAAAGCACCTGAAGCAATGTATGCAATATTAATACCTTGAAAACTGAAAGGAATAAAATTAAGCATTAAATTTGATAAAGATACAGCAAAAACAATAGACGCAAGCATACTAAATATAAACCTTTTAAAAGTCAGACTACTTAAAGTTTCTGCTAATTCTTTTTTAATGAAATGTGAAGTTCGATCAAAGGTTGAAATTAAGAAATTCAGTAACCCTATCACCACTAAACATCCAATGACAAAATGACTATGCATAAAGATATTGATGTGTATTAAATGTGATTGGTATTCCGAAAATAAAGCAAAACACAATGCCAACGAAACTGAAACAATAAGTGCTTTTAGCATCAATGGGTAGAAAGATTCAGAGATATTTGATTTATTTTGAGTGTTAGTTTTATATTTAAGGACTTGGCTCATGAGCATTTTTGCTGTTGGAATAAAACCAATACTGACTCCAGTGATGATAGCCGTTATCATTAAAAATAAAGGTGCATGAAAAAAATTTAATCCACTCCATTGAGCTAATGGATTTAAAATATCAGGCATCACCGTATAGGCAAGTGAAAAATCAATCAAACCATCAACACTTGCAAAAAGAACAGATGATAGTAATAAAGCATATCGAGCTATTCTGAGGTGTTTTTGATTTAAAACAGGCATATCTAAGTTCTTCTTCATCATATATAATCTATAATATATCTTTTAGATTAAGACTTTATTAAATCTAATTCGAAATTAATGACACTGCCTTTTAAAATCATTAAAGTAGATTCACTTCACCATCAACACTTTTCATGATCGAGGTCATGTGTTTAAAGTATTTCATCTCCATTTAAAGTTGAGTTTAAATGAATAGTTTTAAAAATATGCAATAAATAATTATTATTTAAAGATTAAACAATGAATTGATTCAATATATTCTAAATCCAAAAGATATAAGTCTATTAAGCACAGAGCGTGTATTCACTAAGATAGCATTCATGAAGCTTTCAGATATCTTTATGACTACAATAAAAACTTTTTTGAAAATTCGATCTCAAAACGCTTCAAGCTGATCTGATTGATACGCTCTATTGAATGATTTAACGTCGAGGACCTTTAAAAAATTTAAAGTAATCAGATTCAGGACTTAACACCATCAAATCTTTTGAATTAAAAGTTTGAACGTATGCTTTTAGACTGCGAAACAACATATAAAAGCTTTCATCTTTAAGGTAAGCATCATTATAAATTTTAGCAGCTTCAGCATCACCTTTGGCTCGAATAGCTGCACCTTCTGCAAGTGCAGTGGCTTCAATAACAGTACGTTGTGCATCAGCTTTAGCGCTAATAGCTTCTGCTTCTGCTCGACCATTTGCACGGTGTTTGGTTGCAACCCGTTCACGATCGGCTCTCATTCGCTCAAAAACAGATTGGCTGACTTCATTTGGAAGATCAATTCGCTTGATTCGGACATCAATCACTTTAACCCCTAAATTCTTTGCACTCTCATTTGCCGAAGCCTGTAATTTAGACATAATATTGAGTCGCTCACCCGAAACCACTTCTGAAATAGTATGCTGTCCAAATTCGGCACGCAATGCATTATTAATCTTTTGCCCCAATAGCTCTTCCAAAGCGCCTATAGAGCCATTTGAACTCATTTGTGCCAAGCTCATACGTGCAGCAGTACGCTTGTAATAAAGTGGCAAATCTTCGATTCTCCACTTCACATAATAATCAACCAACACATACTTTTGCTCTACGGTCAGAATTCTCGATGATTTTTGCTCAAATGTTTGCAATCGAGCATCAAACCTCAACACATGGTCAATTAATGGCATTTTGAAATTCAATCCAGGCAAATAAATTTGTCCACCATCATCATTTTGACTTCCCGTTAATTCTCCCAAACGAACCACCAAGGCCTTCTCTCCTTGTTGTACAGTAAAGAATGTTGAGAAACTTATTAATATTAGAAAGATAATGCCGCTGATTTTGAGCGTATGATTGGCTGACATAGTATAGATCCTCAATTAAAATTAGGTACGTGATCGCGATAAGTTGAGTGGAGCTGAGTAAGTTCCACGTGTTGAATGAGGTGATGTTAAGCGCGATGTTGTATGTTTTAACGCGCTTTGATCAGGTAAATTTTCAGCTGCTGCATTAGCGGCTAAGGTTCCTGTAATTTTTTGAGTTTCAATCCGTGGCATGTGCTGGGCATTAGGCCAGACCATTACTTGAGCTCGATTATCACCCTCAACCATAATTTTTCGAGCACTTGAAAATACGTTTTCTAATGCTGCAGTATAGAGTCTAAAGTCAGTAATTTTAGGGGCTCTTTTATGCTGTGGTAACAAAGCTAAGTAGCTTTCGATATCAGCTTGTGCAGCCATCATCACTTTCTGACGATAAGCGTCTGCTTCTTGTAAAATGCGTTTAGAGCGACCTTTGGCTGTTAGGACGATTTTTTCCTCATAGGCAAGGGCCTTGTTAATATAGCGTTGCTCATCTTCTCGAGCTTTAATGGCATCATCAAAAGCTTCTGTAACCGCCTCAGGTGGTTTGATTGGCTGTAAGTTAAGGTCGGTAATTTCAATGCCGGTTTGATACTGTTCTAAAGTTGATTTCAACTGAGCTAACATTTGCTCTCTCGCTAAAACCCGACCATCTGTTAGAACATCATCCAATGTGGTGTGTCCTACAACTTGACGGACAGCACTCGCTGTCGCCTGCTGAACACTACCGAGTGGTTCTCGAACATTAAATAAGAACAATTCAGGAGAACGAATACGATATTGAACAGACAAAGCTACATCAACAATATTAGCGTCTCGTGTTAACATTTGAGCAGTATGATCAAACATATAAATTTTCTGAACATTGACAATTTTCTTAGATGCAATAATGGGAGGAATCCAATGGGGTCCAGGCTCGGTAATTCTTGAAAATTGACCAAAACGAAGCTCCACACCACGCTCAGCGGGGCTTACAATATAAATTCCAGATAACATCAAAAGGATCAATCCAAGTACAAGGATCCATTTGAAAGAAATAGTGATGTCACCATCTGCAGGAGGCTGAGACGAAGCGTTGCGCTGACGAGCTTTACGCAAAGCGTTAGAAAATAACTTATCTAAATCGGGAGGCCCTTGCTCTCTTGAAAATAAAGTAGGGCAAACTGATTTTAAAGACATAGCTGCACTCCTTGCAAATCACTTTATTATCATACCAACAAAAGAATTCAAATCAAGCATTATCCTAAAAGGACCCAAAGATTTAAAACATCTGACTGCATTGCGCTTCAATTATCATTGAAGCGATAAGGTTGACTTTACATATGATCAGGAAAGTATTTGATCAAAGCCTCTTTAGGCGCTTTTAATTGCATCAACCAATGTGACTCTTTTAAAACTTCTTTTTGGACCCAACCTTGCTGATGACATAAGGCTCTCAGTTGAGCCTTTTCAAAAAGCATGCAGACTTCAATTGAGGGATAGGCTTCAGATAATATGGCGACAATACTGGCCTTTAAATCATCTAGACCGATCAAATTCAAAGCAGAAACATTCACAGTTAAATCACCAATTTTCGGGCCAGGTTGATCAGTTAAATCTAGTTTATTATATACTGTAATAATAGGCTGATGAATATCACCTAATTCATTTAAAACCGCGAACACATCTTTTGAGCTTGAACGATACCCCTCTTGATTGACTTTCTGTATATCCATCACATGAATCAATACATCGGCTTCATAAATTGCGTCTAACGTAGCATGAAATGCTTCTATAATGCTGGGTGGGAGACCTTTAATAAAGCCAACCGTATCCATCAACAAGGCTCCTTCATGCCCCGGTAAAGACATCCAGCGTGTAATAGGGTCTAGTGTGGCAAATGGATAACCTGCACATAACACTGATGATGCTGTTAATGCATTAAATAAAGTCGATTTTCCTGAATTAGTATAACCTAATAAAGCAACTGTGGGGACACTAGAGCGCCCTCTTCGTTTTGAGGTTTCTTTTTGCTGTGCATGCAACATTTTAAGTTTTTTTCGAATCGTCTTAATGCGACGCGCAATTAAACGTCGATCTGTTTCAAGCTGTGTCTCTCCAGGACCACGTAATCCTATTCCACCTTTTTGACGCTCGAGATGGGTCCAACCACGAATTAATCGTGTGGATAGTCGAGTCAATTGAGCTAACTCAACTTGCAATTGACCTGCAAAGGAACGAGCATGCAATGAGAAAATATGCAGAATAAGCTCAGTTCGATCAATGATGTCCGCGCACAAATATTCAGACAAATTTTTTTGAACAGAAGCTGATAAATCCTGATTAACTAATATATGCTTAAGATTAAATTGACTACATTGCTGTTTTAAGCAGTCAAGATGTCCTTTCCCAACAAAGTATTTTGAGTTAATTTTTGAAAGATGAACTTTATAAACCGATACTACAGAACAAGAACCAGCTTTTGCAAGCCCTTCCATCTCATCTAAATCATTGCCTTGGTCAAGCCCTTTGAGAGTGATATATAGAATAATGACGGAAGGGCTTTCAATCGATGGCTGAATGAACCCCATTCAAATTAATATTCTTCAACTTCAATTGGCTGTCGATCAGATATTTGAACATCTGAAATCTGCTCATCCTCGGAGTCATTCCACATGACATTACGTGATGGTACAACCGTTGCTACTGCATGCTTAAAGACCATTTGTCGGGTATTATTTTTTAGCAATATAACATACTGATCAAAAGCAACTACATGCCCCTGCAGCTTAATTCCGTTTGTTAAATAGATCGCAACAGGTACGCGTTGACGTCTCAGTGCATTTAAAAATGGATCTTGTAATGAATGACCTTTATTCATAAAATTTCTCCTTTAAAATATTATTGAGTTATTATTAATACGACTTTCAAAATTCAAGTCGCCTGCTTCCGAATTGCCCTAACGATGGCGCATACTAATTTGATGCAACGAATCGCTTTATATACATACATAAGAGTAAAGGGTTCATTTATAATTTATCACACACCCCAAAAGAATTCAACCACTTAAGAAAACCTTCATCATTCCATCCACCCACTTCATGACTGAAAGCGAATCAGACAGCGTCCCTTGATCAAAGATTGCATTAAACCCTTCTATTTTCCTCATCCAGGTTAACTGCCTTTTTGCTAAATGACGCGTTACCTGCTGAGCTTTTGAGATCATCTCATCGTAAATGATGGCTCCATTAAGATAATCACTCACTTGACGATACCCTACTGCCCTCATGGGAATGGATGATCGAATCATAGAAGAGTGCTCATCGTAGAGTTTTTCAACTTCTTCAATGAACCCTTGAGATAACATCTTTAAAAACCTTTGATTAATCTGATCATATAGCACCGACCTTGAATTCGGCCAACAATGCATCACGGAAAGATCAAGCCCCTCAGATTTAATTAAACCTAACTGATCAGTATAAGGTCGCCCTGTCAAATGAATCACCTCTAAAGCACGAATTAAACGATGATGATCGTTTGGATTAATACATGATGCTGCTTTAGGGTCTGATACTTTTAATTGATCCCATAAATATGCGCTACCCATATTTAAAATCTCTTTCTCTAAATGTGATCGATATTCAGAGCTTTTAGAAGGCAATTGAGATAATCCATTCATTAAAGCCCACACATACATCATGCTCCCTCCAACCAAAACGGGGATGTGATCGCGTCGCCGAATAGATCGAATACACTCATAAACCGATTCACAATACATTGAAACAGAATAATGATCTTGTGGTTCACATATATCAATCATGTGATGAGGCACTTGCTCAAGCTCAGATTGCGTAGGCTTTGCAGTCCCGATATCAAATCCTTTATACACCAGCATTGAATCAACACTAATTAATTCAACGGGATATTTTTCCGCCAATCTTAACGAAAATTGAGTTTTGCCCACACCTGTTGGGCCAATCACGGCTAAAATAGAGCGCCTTTGAATAAGGGGGTCATGATGCAGCATTCAAATTAATCTCGATCGACTTAAGTGATTTAATCATACACAAAATGATTAAAATTAAATATAATGTCATTAAAATTAAGCTGAGAGATCAACGATGAGCGCTGACATTTATCATTTGCACGCCTTATCACCACTTGATGGTCGTTATGCAGACGCACTCCAACCTTGTAGCACTTTGTTCAATGAGTTTTCATTAATCAAATGGCGCCTTCATATTGAAATAGAATGGCTGATTACATTGAGCCAATCAGACTCAATTACCCACCTCCCCCCCCTCTCTGATCAAAATATCCAGAGACTTAGACGTTTATTTGAACAATTTAGCAATACAGACGCTTTACGTATCAAAACGATTGAAGCCGAAACACGCCATGATCTTAAAGCCATTGAATATTATTTAAAAGAGCAACTCGCCACATATCCAGCATTTGAACCTTATCTTGAATCCATTCACTTTGCACTAACCTCAACCGATGTAAACAATTTAGCCTATGCCCTAATGCTCAAAACATTAAAAAGTAGCTTACTCGTCCCAACACTTAATCAATTAAGTGCAACGCTCAAACAACTGATTCAATCAAATCTAGAACAACCCATGTTAGCAAGAACCCATGGGCAACCCGCCTCTCCAACCACAGCAGGCAAAGAATTGGCTGTTTTTTTATCTCGCCTCAATCGACAAATTAAAAGCTTTGAAGATTTAAATATTCATTCAAAATTCAATGGCGCCGTAGGAAACTTTAATGCCCACCACATTGCGTACCCTAATGTTGATTGGATCCAGCTTTCATCAGATTTTATCACTCAATTTGGGCTTACACCCTCAATTTACACGACCCAAATTGAACCCAACGATTATCTTGCAGAACATCTAGATAATATCTCACGCATCAATACCATCTGTTTAGATTTATCAAAAGACATATGGGGATACATTAGTTTAAACTACTTCAAGCAAAAAATTAAAAATGGACAAATTGGATCTTCAACTATGCCCCACAAGATCAATCCTATTGATTTTGAGAATGCTGAAGGCAACTTAGGCTTGTCCAATGCACTGCTTACGCATATGGCACGCAAACTACCCTGTTCACGCTTTCAAAGAGACCTGAGTGATTCGACAGTCTTAAGAAATTTAGGTGTGGCCATTGGCTATGCCTACCTTGCTTTTCAAAATTTAGACAAAGGCTTGAACGCTCTAACTCTGAATTCGAATGCACTCAATCAGGACCTTGATCAAAATTGGGCTGTACTGGCTGAAGCATTACAAACAGTGATGCGTCGATACGCGATTAAAGAAGGTTATGAGCAACTCAGACACCTCACTCAAGGCCATCACTTTGAACAATCTGATTATGTTAAACTCATCCAGAAATTGGATTTGCCAGAGACAGTCAAACAGCGCTTAGAGAGATTAACTCCACAAACTTACACAGGCCTTGCCTTTGAATTAGAGCAGCACATCCTTCAAACATTTCGAGAACCATAGGTCTCTCTTAGGAAGAAAGAAAGCACAACTGTTATCAGGAGCGCAATTGGCAAAACAGATAAAGCCAATTGATACGATAATGGTGTATAAGCACTGCCTGAATCTGAAAAATAATCCAACAAAAATCCAGAAACAGGCTGAATCACGCCCGCAAACATAACTAACATATTAGTTAAAGCCAATGCAGTCCCAGCGTTATACTGTGAGCTTAATTCACGACCAACAGCAAAAACAATAACTTGAGCACTATTGAACAAGCCGAAAAAGAAAAGAAGCGGAAATACCCATTGAGCACTTAATCCAGGCAAATACAAGACGATTGAAACCATCACAGCGGCCAGTGCAGCGCCAAGCGTCATAATCAGACGCCTTTGCTGGATATAATCAGAAAGCCAACCAACCAAAGGCCCTCCAACAGCCCAGCCTAGAAAGACCATGGAACATGCATCTCCCGCAGATTGACGGGATAAATGATATACGTTTTGTAAATAAAAAACACCCCATGTTTCAGCAAAAATAGAAACAGGCAACCACATTAATCCACCAATTAAACCATTGATCCAAATTTGGTGATTTTTAATTAAACCTGCAAGACCTTTAGACAAACTGGAGAGTGAAGGGATATCAGGCGTTTTAGAATCAACTTTCTTATCCTTCAATACAAACACCATCTTGACAGCGATAAATAAACCAAATAATGAAGCATAGTAAGAAGCTGATCGCCATCCAACAGCATCCACTAAACTGGTAAGGCCCAAATCACCAAACAAACAACCCACCATTCCTAAAGACATAATTGAACCTGAAACAATTGCAAAACGCTCTTCAGGCAACCACAATGTAGCTAGCTTTAAGACCCCAACAAAGGCAAATGATGAGCCAAGCCCTACCATAAATCGCCCCACCTCCGCCACTAACAAAAGATCAGAAGCAACAAACAAATAAGCACCCAAAGCACACGAGAACGCCGCCATTGATAATAACCATTTAGGCCCATAACGATCCATCAATAAACCGACAAACAGTTGCATGGGCGCATACACGTAGTAGTAATAAGCAACCAAATGTGCAAAGTGAGTTGCATTAATATGGTAATGATGCATCAATTCTAAATTCATCACACTTGGAGACTGACGCAGCAAAGATTCATATGAATAAAAGACAGCACCCAACCCTACAATTAACCAGGAAGCCCCCCAAGATTTAAAAACACGTAGAGCCCTATTTTTAGCCATTAAATCCATCTCGCCTCCAATCAAAACACTAAACAATTAAATATCAATAAATATACAGAAAAAAATATTTTTTAACTTATTAAAAAGAACTCAAATGAATCTTCAGTATATTGTCTTGAATAGATTTATGTCAAGCACTCCTTGATTTTCAAAAAATCTTCTATCATTACAGAGCATTAATATCTTGACCCTTAAACATTTTGAATATAACATGTTGCTTTTTTATAGGTTTGCACATGACTAGGTCAATTCACCCAAACACACAATCCATTCAAGTTTCTTGTGGAGGCTGCGGAAACACTTTTAAAGTTATTTCGACCTACCATCAAAATGAAATGAGCATTGAGCTGTGTTACTTATGTCATCCAGCTTATACCGGGCAAAGAAAAATTAGCAGAAAAGGCAAGATTGATCGATTCGCTGCACGATACGAGAAGCGCACTGCAACCTCTATGACCCAAACAGGCCTTGAAGAAGACAAAAGCAGTTAAATTGCCCCAATAGACTGATCCATTTGACCAGACAAGTGAAGCAAATCCTGCAAGCAACTTAAGTTGTTGTTTTGCATGACATTTGAAACGGCTTTTCTCCAAAAACTTGCATTTGGCTGCCCTTGATAAACCCCTACACAATGCTTAAGCATATGATGAAAGCGATTTGAATCCGTATTACGTTCAATGTATTCAAAATACTTCTTGAGCACAGGCTGACACTCAATAGGTTCCGAGGAGCCTAATGCCAACTGAGCAATCAGTTGTAATTGACGAGGCGCCTGCCGCCCAATCATCACTTGGTTAAACGATCCCAACCACAGCATCGCTTGTTCATAAGAGACAATCCCACCATTCAATACAAAATTAATCTTTGGAAAATGAGACTTTAAAGCCAATACACGATGATAATCGAGCTTTGGAATAGAGCGATTTTGAGCAGGACTTAGACCTTTAAGCCAAGCTTTTCTTGCGTGCACAATAAAATCATTGCACCCCGCTTCATGCACAGTTTGAATGAAATGAACCGCATCTTCGAAACGGTCGCACTCATCAACCCCTATTCTCATTTTAACAGTAATCGGACGATTTGTAGCCCTTCTCATCGCCTCAACACACTGCGCAACTCGCTTAGGCTGTTTAAACAAACAAGCGCCCATATTAGCTAACTGGACTTTTGAGCTTGGACATCCCACATTTAAGTTAATTGCTTCATATTCATAGGGCTCAGCAATCGCCACAGCAAGAGCTAATCGCTCAGGAGAAGCACCGCCAAGCTGCAAGACAACACCTTTTAAAGATCGATCTTCACCAAATAACACACTACGATCTTGAAGACGAATCACTGCCTCATCCTTCATCATTTGAGTATAAATCAATGATCGAGGCGCTAAGAGACGCATCAAAACTCTAAAATGACGATCTGTATACCCCATCATAGGCGCAACAGAAACCCTGGCATGACGGTAAATTATAGACTCACTAACATCCATTTAAGATCTATTTGAGTCAGACAACGCGGCAGAGTCAACTGGTTCAATATACAACACAATCAACTGCACTTGAGACATGCCTCGATATTCATTAACATCTAAGCGATATACAATTTTGGCCGTATGGCACGATTCATTTGGCCATTCTTTTAAATCAATATTGAAAGCAATAGCATTAATCAAATCATAACCATTCATTGGCTGCAGACCTAACTTTAAATGCCTTTGCCCCACAATACGTTGCTCGACAATATTAAATACCCCATCAAAGCAAGGTTCTGGAAATGCCTGCCCCCATGGACCTGCTTCACGGATCATTTTCGCAACATCTAATGTCAATCGATCATCTGATAACATGCCATCTGTTTCGATTTGAATATCATCAAGCCCCTCTGTACGCATCGATTCAGCTAACGCCTCAAACTCGGCTTTAAAGACGTCAAAGCCGGATCGCTTGATGGTTAATCCTGCCGCAGAACGATGCCCTCCGTGCTTTAATACAATTTCAGGATGTTTTTTGGCAATGGAAGCAATCATCGCACGAATATCGTAATCGCCAATAGAACGAGCAGAACCCTTTAACTCATCCTCATCATGTTGAGTCAAGATAATGGTAGGTTTAAGAAATTGATCTTTCATCCGTGAAGCTAAAATACCAATAATACCTTGATGCCAATTTGGATCGTACAAACATAGCCCTTCTGGCATCGACTGTTCACCCGATACAAATGATTTTACAATTTCTAGCGCTTCTTTCTGCATTCCAAGCTCAATCTGACGACGCTCAATATTTAAGTCGTGTAGCCTTGCCGCCAAAATATCCGCTGTTTCAGCTTCATGGGTAATTAGGAGACGAATACCGACTTCAATATCTTCTAAACGGCCTGCTGCATTAATATGTGGGGCAATTGCGAAGCCCAAATCTGAAGAAGACGCATCTCGAATGTTGCGTTGAGCAACTGCAAACAAAGCCTTTAACGCAACACAAGCTTGGCCTTTTTGTATTCTCATCAACCCTTGAAACACTAATGTTCTATTGTTCTGATCCAATGGAACTACATCAGCTACAGTACCTAAAGCCACCAAATCAATCAGCTCGGCCATGTTCGGATCTGTGAGATCATTTAATTCAAACCAATTATTTGCACGCAGCAAGGCCCGCAACCCCAGCATCACATAGAACGCAACGGTCACACCCGCCATTGCCTTACTCTTGAAGGCCTCGTTATCTGGCGCGTTAGGATTAACAATAACCGCTGCATCAGGTAGCTGGTCTCCTGGCATATGATGATCTGTCACAATGACTTGAATGTCTTGCTCATTTGCATAAGCAATGCCTTCTATATCTTTAATACCGGAATCCACTGTAATAATTAGCTCAGGCTGGTAACGATCTATGGCTAAATCAATAACTTCACGACTGACCCCATAACCATGCTCAAACCGATTGGGTACAACGAAATTTACATTTTTAAAGCCAAAACGCTGCATGGCCAGCATCATAACTGCAACACCTGTCGCGCCATCTGTATCAAAATCTCCTATAATAACAATAGAGGCTGATCGCTCAGCAAACTTGAATACTAATTGGGCAGCGGCTTCAACCCCTTGCAATTCCGAAAAAGGAATTAAGTGCTTTAATGTATAATGAACTTCATCAATAGAGCTCACAGCGCGTGATGCGTAGATCTTAGGCAAAATCGGGTCTAAATTATGCTTCGACAAGCCTTTAAGCGCAACTTGGCACGCTTTACGATGTACAATTTTTTTCTTTACAACCACACTTAATCTCCTATTAGCTTAATGATTTAGGCTTCATGTCGCTTCAGCACTACTTCAGAATTACTTCTAGACATCAAGACTTGACATCCAATCATTTCAACTAAAATCATCATACATAAAAAATTAAAAATACTATCATAGCGACCTGAAACACTCAACAAAACTCTATTTAAAATAATCAATCTTTTATAAATCAAATCACTTCATCCTGTGTTATATTTATTCTTAAAATGAATGATTTCGGACCTGATATGACTTCAAAGAATGCTGTACTGCTTATTATTTTAGATGGATGGGGCTATTCAAATAACATTGAAGGCAATGCAATTAAACAAGCGAAAACACTTCATTGGGACAGATTAACCACTCAATGTCCAAATACATTAATTACCGCTTCAGGTGAACATGTTGGACTCCCTAAAGATCAAGCAGGGAATTCTGAAGTAGGACACATTCACATCGGAGCAGGTCGCTTGATCCAACAAGATCTACAACGCATTAATACTAGCATTGAATCTGGCCACTTTAAGACAATCACCCAAACACAAACCCTTTTTAGAAAGATTAGAAAACAAGGCCGCACTTTACATTTAATTGGACTTTTATCCGAAGGCGGAGTGCACAGTCACATTAACCACCTCCTAGCCCTCATTGAAGTTGCCAATGAAGCCCAATGCCCTACGCATATTCATGCAATATTAGACGGCAGAGATACACCCCCAAGCAGTGCAAAACAAGATCTCATTAACCTAGAGCGTTATATTGAAAATAAAACTTACGTTAAACTCACAACGTTATCCGGGCGATTTTGGGCAATGGACCGAGATTGTCGATGGGAACGCACTCAACAAGCATACAACATCTTAACCAACCCCTCTCCCCAAACATTTAATGCAATTCAAGCTTTAGAGCAATCTTATCAACACAACCTAACCGATGAATTTGTTAACCCTGTTGCACTTAATGAAGCTCACCCCATTTCTTCAGAAGATACTGTGCTATGCTTTAATTTTAGGGCAGATCGAATGCACCAATTACTACAAGCTTTAGGACAAGAAAGGTTTGATCACTTTGAACGACCAATTCAACCTATTCAATCTTTGTATACCATGACCCCTTTCCCTAATAGCCCACCTCATACTCAAGCTTTATTCAAGCATGAACAGCACATTATGACTTTAGGTGAAGTCCTTGAAATGAATCAGCTGAAACAGCTTCGAATCGCTGAAACAGAAAAATATGCACATGTCACATTTTTCATGGATGGTGGGCAAAAAGCAAACTACTCGATGATGGATACATTGCTGATTCCCTCCCCCAAAGTCAAAACCTATGACCAAACGCCTGAAATGAGTCTAAAAACCCTTAATCAAAAATTAATTGAGGCACTCCAGACATCTGAATATGATCTCATTATTGCAAATTTTTCAAATGCAGATATGGTCGGTCATACTGGAAAAATAGCGCAAACCATTGAAGCCATTGAGTGTATTGATCAAGCGTTAGGCGAGTTAATACCAATCATTCAACGCACACATACACATTGTATCATCACTGCAGACCATGGCAATGCTGAGTCTATGGGTACCCCTGAGCACCCTATCACTTCACACAGCAACAACCTTGTTCCTTTTGTTTATGTAGGGCCTGATGAATACCGCTGCGCATCGAAAAAAAGCTTGTCTGATATTGCGCCTACTGTTTTATCGCTCCTAGACTGCCCCATTCCTCAAGCAATGACAGGGAAATCTATCTTAATCCCTATCTCTTAATCCTCAAAACTCAATTTTTTGAAATCGTTGCCTTTAAAATCTAAAGACAGTATCATTAAAATCAGGATCAATGATTCATGCGAAATCTAACTAAAAAGGACTCTCGATATGCATTTTCTTAAAGCTCTCCTTACCTGCTTTTTTATATTAATTTCAACAAGTAGCGCACTGACCCAAGCAGCTCAAGACCAAATAGGTCAACATTCTATTGATCCTATTTCTGAACAAGATGTTGAACATTTTGCGACAGTCATGGCGCAAATTCAACACTACTACATCAAACCGACCACCACTAAAACACTTTTTGAAAATGCGATTCGTGGCATGCTCAATGGACTTGATCCACATTCTAGTTATCTGGATTTTGAAGAATTCAAGACCCTTAACACTCACACAAATGGCCATTATGCTGGCGTTGGCATTCAACTCATCCCTGAAAATGGCTTACTCAAAGTAATTGCACCAATTGATGACTCTCCTGCCGCAAGAGCGAATATAGCACCTGGGGACATTATTCTTAAGATTAATAATCAATTCACCAAAGATTTAGGAGCAGAAAAAGCACTTGCTTTACTTTCAGGAAAACCCGGCACCAAAGTACAACTCACTATTTTCAAAAAAGATGAGCAAAAACCTAAATTAATCAATCTGATAAGGCAAAAAATTAAACTCAATTCTTCATCAACTAAAATGCTCACACCTAAAGTCGCTTATACTCGAATTTCAACATTTAGCCAAAACACTGCTCGAGAAATTTCAACACAGCTCAAGAAGTACCCATCCGCTCAAGGCTTAATTCTTGATGTTCGAAATAATCCTGGAGGCACTTTAGATGGTGCCACACAAACCTCTGACTTATTTCTAGATGCAAATCGCCTTGGAAAAAATAAACTGATTGTCAGCATCAAAGGCCGTGACCCCAGAATGAGTTCAAGCATTCATGCCACCCCTGGTGATATTCTAAAAGGCGCTCCTATCGTTGTGTTAATAAATGGCGGCTCTGCATCAGCCTCAGAAATACTTGCCAGCGCCTTAGCAGAACACAACCGTGGTGTTACCTTAGGTACAAAAACCTTTGGGAAAGGTTCTGTTCAAGCCGTTATTCCAACGACCTCAACTTCTGCGATTAAAATCACAACAGCGCTATACTATACACCTCGCAATCATGCTATTCAGGCAATTGGCGTGACACCTGATATCACTGTTCCTTACCAAACCATACCCCAGCTGGATGAACCCAATGCGTTGACCAATCTAATTGACGAAAGCCAGCTCTACAAACACCTTGATTCAAAACCTCAAAAGAAACAAACCACTGAATATGAAACACATCAAAAACTTGCACAAGATGACTTCCAGCTTTATCAAGCCCTTAAACTAGCACAGGGTATGCTGGCCATGAAAAATTAACCTCTTAAGTAATGACCATGATCTTAAAGCATTTAATGTTAACCCTAACCTTGCTGATATCTAGCATCACTCAAGCTAATTCTTTAGATCCTTCTCTAATACATTGGCTCAATCAGACCATTCCAGCAATTTTATCATTTTCATTTAAAGATCAACCGACAACGTACTGGAAACCCTATCAAAAACATTTCTCAAAGCAGGGGTGGTCAAGTTTTACATTGGCGCTTCAACACGCCAATACTATAAAAATGATCCAATCATATCAATTATCCCCTATCATTCAACTTATACCTCACCATGCTACAAACCTGCATAACACTCCATCATCACTTCATCTTAAGATACCTGCAAAAATAACTTATGCCTCTGAAAATAAAGCAATTATTCAGAAAGCTCTAATTGAAATTCAACTCTCCTCAAAAGCCCCCTTCTTAATTGATGCACTTATACTGCAACATCAAGGCTCATCAAAAATCATCAAAATTCCACCTAGAGGTTGTGCATTGCGAACACTACCTTAAAATAAGACAGCATCATTCTCCTCAAAAATATCTATTTTTAGTTTGAATAAAATTAATTTCCTTCACCTAAATGATTGAAATAACCTGATAGGCTTTGTTTCGAGTAATCAATCATTGCACCTTACATCATTGAAGGTATTGACTGAGGCTTTAACTTTATCTTAATGTTTTTAAGATAGAGTCACAAAGTTAATAATTATATCTCTATGAGGATAACATGCCCAAAACCACTTCAATCTTGCCAGACGACATAATAGAAGACGTTGAAAGACTTGCACATTGGCTTATGGCCGATCAGCATGAAACATGTATATTAATGTTTTCTCAATTCTTGGAAAAACCCCTCATTAAAAAAGCTTTATTTGAAGAAAAAAATCAATTACTTTATAACGCTATCTCTGAAAAATTATTTGAAAGCGCAGACACACTTATTGATGAAAAGATAAACGATAGCTATTCAGATGCTGTTAAAGAAAATTTTAAACAACATATTAAAGCGCATTTACTAGGTTTATTGCCATTCTTCGAACCTGAAAAAGGCTTAGAATTCAGCTCAAAGCACCTTGGAAGATTTAAAATAGAATCTGTTGATTCAATCACACCAAGAATATTTGGAGCCCCCTATGATCTTTATCATGTGACTGAAGGTGACGAATCAGGCATAGCATCTTCAAATATTTTATTTATGGGCACTAATCCAATTCCTACAGCCTCGGGTAGTTTTTGGACACGATTTGCTGATTTAATTCCAGG
The DNA here is from genome assembly GCA_002722995.1 of Legionellales bacterium. Classification (GTDB taxonomy): domain Bacteria; phylum Pseudomonadota; class Gammaproteobacteria; order Comchoanobacterales; family Comchoanobacteraceae; genus UBA729. The sequence continues at coordinate 54,483 of PBNF01000028.1, forward strand.
ATTACCCATTGGCTTTATCCTAGATCAACTGGGCATGAATACTGTTGAAAAGTATGTTACACATGCACATGCAAAGGCTGATGGTAGATCTGTTAATTTTATTGGCCAAAGCCTAGGTGGCATTTTATCCATCATGGCAGGTGAACGTTATCCTTCAGCTCATGTATATGCGATTGCGCCACCTTTTTTACTCAACAAAACTTATATACTAACCTATTTTGGATTACTTTCATTTACAGCAACAGCATTAATTCTGATTGCAGGAAATATGATGCCCACAGTTGTTTTCGGCTATCCATCGAGCATTGCAGCTTTAATATGCGCAATGACAGTTAGTATACTGTTGATGTTGAGTCTCAAGCTTTTGATCAAGCCGACTCAGCCTATCACCCATACAGAAACCTTGACAAAGCGAGTGATTTATAGCCATCAAGATGATGTTGTGCATTGGCTAGGTCTTAGAGCACCTAATAATTATACAATACGGGATATTCCACTAAAACCGATGCTTGAAATCAAAAAAAAAATCAGTATAGCATCATTCATTGATGCAGTATGCCTATCCCTCATTATTGCAGCTATCGATACAGCGATCATGCCTCTATCAATCTCTACAATTGTGATTATTTCATCAGCATTTCTAATAGGCCTCTTAGCACGAGGAATTGCTCAAACAATTTCATCTTATTGGTCACATATGCTGAATCGTCATGCTTGCCGAGGAGATTTTAACCCCGAAATAAATCATAATATAACACTTCATTCGCCAAAATCTCGAATCATGATTATGAGTCTGTTTCATACCTTGATTGCGTTGCCTTCTATGCTTATTCTCACACCCTATTTAGTCTTTATAAAACCAATACAAACCTTTTTAGCATGGATACATATTCCAAAACGCATGGTCAACCCCATGATTTTTTTAGCCTTATCTGCGCTATTGACATTGATTCCACCTATATCAAATTTTATCACTGTACAAATTAATCAAGCCCTTCATGCACAAGGTTTGATCCACTTAATTGGAGTCTATGCTCAAAATATAGGAACAGTCTTAACTTCGATGATTGCAATAACTATTTTAAGCATCAGTCTGTATACAATTTTTAAATGTTTAGGAAAGCTCCTATCCTTGTATGAAAAAACTCTAGGATGCTTAACGTCAACAACAATGGAGGATCAAGAGCCTTCTAGTTGCATTGGATCTAAAAATGATGATAAAGATGCTCTCTCACATCGAATATCTCGAAGCTTAGTAAAAAATGCGCATTCAAACCAATTTAAAGTAGATGATACTGTTAGAAAAGGCGAACAACCTATTGAAGGCAATAAAAATACTTTACAGTCATTAACCCTTACAAAGGATTTAAAGTGAAAACATAATCCTCAAAGCAATGGGCACCCTTTTAATTGAGAAATATACTTACATGATGAAAGCATGCTTAAACAGCAACCTCTGCACGAATATGCGGTTCTGCAATATAATTAATCAACTGAATATCTTCAAATGTATACTCAAATAAAGAACTTACAGCGGGGTTTAATTGAATCATTGGTAAAGAATGAGGGGTGCGCGTACATTGAAGCTTAACTTGATCAAAATGATTATGATAAATATGGCAATCTCCCCCTGACCAAATAAACTCACCTGGAACTAAACCCACTTGAGCTGCAATCATATGCGTTAATAATGCATATGAAGCAATATTAAAAGGAACACCTAAAAACGCATCAGCTGATCGCTGAGTTAATTTACAAGACAATGAAGGCCCTGAAACATAAAATTGCATAAATGCGTGACAAGGTGGCAAAGCCATTTGATGTAATGCGCCCACATTCCAGGCACTTACAATATGGCGACGACTGTTTGGGTTAACCACTAATTCATTTAATAAGACCTTAATTTGATCAATGACTTGGCCTGATGCATCAATCCAATGTCGCCATTGAGCACCATATACAGGGCCTAAATCTCCATTTTCATCTGCCCACTCATCCCAAATACTCACACCTTGCGCATTCAAATCTTTCACATTAGTGCTGCCTGACAACATCCAAAGCAATTCAACCACAATGCTTTTAAAGTGGCATTTTTTAGTTGTGACTAAAGGAAACCCTTCTTGCAAGTTAAACCTCATGTCATAACCAAAAACACTTCGTATCCCTGTACCTGTACGATCAGGTCGATCTGCACCTGAATTCATAATATGATCTAAAAAATTCAAATATGCTTCCATATGACCTCCTATTTGCAAGATTTAATATTCAAGTCTAATATAAATGATTCTATCAAAAAATGAGCGACTTGTAATGCATATTCCAATTCCACTGTTTGATCAGCCACAATATCTCAATGAACCACTTCATCCTTCTTTGAAATCACATTTAATGGATACAGGTATTGACTCAATTGAACATGAGTTTGAGTTATGCAAATCTTTTTTATTAAATTATCGAAGTTCTCCAGATACCTATAATGCATATCGACGAGAAATCGAGCGTTTATGTCAATGGGCTTGGTGGGTTAATCAATCTTCTCTGTGCTCATTAACTCGAAATCATATTTTAAATTATATTGATTTTATCACTCGTCCTCCAACGCACTGGATTGCCACTCAATCTTCACCTAGATTCACTGCTGATATAACAGGTCGTATTCCTAATTCAAAATGGCGACCTTTTTTAGTTCGTCCTAAAAAAATTGATCTTAAAAAAGGCCATACACAAACACATGTTGCCAATTACACTATGACTGATTCAACTTTACGCAGCTTATTTGCCGGAATCAGCACATTTTTCACCTATTTACAGCAAGAACAAATGATTCATCATCATCCGGTTCAATCCATTCGTCAAAAAAGCAGATTCTTCAAAAAAACACAGGTTAAACGCATTTCCAGAACATTGTCTCCTTTACAATGGAGCACAATATTACGCTGCACACAACAACATGCAACCTTACATCCACACTTTAATCGTCATCGTTTTATTTTATCTATGTTTTATTTGCTCGGCTTAAGAATTTCAGAATTAGTCCCCACCCATCGGCACACTCCTGTCATGGGAGATTTTTTTAAAGACCAACATCATTTATGGTGGTTCACGACGATAGGAAAAGGCTATAAAGAGAGAGAAATTGCAGTACCTGATGAACTATTAAGAGAATTAATTCAATATCGAACTTATTTGGGGCTATCCACTCGCTTACCCACACGAGGTGAATCTACCCCACTATTACCGAAAATTAAAGGCCAAGGCAGTATTGGTTTACGCCAACTTAGAAAAATGGTTCAAGCCTCTTTTGATTTAGCCATAGAACACCTTTCTCATCATGCATCTATTGATGAAGCTGATGAATTATCGGTTGCAACAACCCATTGGTTGAGACATACTGCTATTTCAGTTGATGTTCAACATCGCCCCAGGACACATGTTCGTGATGATGTTGGACATGAGAATATCGCCATTACAGATCTATATGTTGATATTGATCGTGTTGCACGTCATCAATCTGCTCAACACAAGTCTCTAATGCCTCAAGACTCAACCTGTATAGATGACGCTGATGAATAAACAGACCACAAAACTATCTATTGCTGTTTCTTCTCGTGCACTTTTCAATATGGATCAAGCACACCAAATTTATGAGCAACAAGGCATTAAAGCTTATGAGATGCATCAATTAGAGCACGAGAAACAGCCTTTACCTAAAGGTGTTGCTTTTAATTTGGTTAAAAAATTACTTTCACTGAATACATTAGAAGACATCGAAGTCTCTATCATGCTGATTTCAAGAAACAGTGCAGATACAGGCCTATGCATCCTGAATAGTATCGAGCATTATGAACTTGATATCACTCGCGCCAGCTTTACAAATGGTGCTTCTCCGTACCCTTATATTAAAGCATTTAATGCACATTTATTTTTATCTGCAAATGAACATGATGTCAGAGAGTCTTTAGATCGCGCTTGTCCAGCTGCACGCATTCTGAAGGCAAAAATAAATGAAGACTTTCCTGATCAATTAAGGATTGCATTTGATGGTGATGCTGTTTTATTTTCAGATGATTCTGAAAAAATTTATCAACGTTATGGCCTTAAGGCATTTGCACATAATGAAAAAAAAATGGCTTCAAACACTTTAAAATCAGGTCCTTTTAAAACCTTTCTAGATGCGTTGTGTGCAATACAACATAAGTTCCCTGAAGCTTCATGCCCAATTCGAACCGCATTAGTGACTGCACGCTCAGCACCTGCGCATGAACGTGTTATTTTGACATTACGTGCCTGGGGTATTCGGCTGGATGAGGCATTATTCTTAGGTGGACTGAAGAAAGGTGAATTTCTAGAAGCGTTTGGAGCTGATATCTTTTTTGATGATCAACCTGATCATTGTTCCAACGCAAGCGAGCATGTTACAACCGGACATGTCCCACACGGCATCATGAATGAAGCCATTCACACCTCTTCAGATGAATAAATACTCAGAAGCCATTCATTCAAAGTCGAAGCAAAAAGATCTGGTTGAGTTTCTTGAGCAAAATGAAGGCCTTCACCTAAATCATATACAGATAAATTAGAAAAGTTAATTTTAGCCCAAGCAATTGTGGACATTGTTGTAATAAAACCAGGCACGGTGTATAAGAGCGCTTTAGGCACATCTGATTCAACCAAATATTCAGCAGATTGTTGAATCAATGCTTTAACAGGCGTCATGTTTTCTCCAATAGGGAGCTCTTTAGCATAAGTAAGTAAAGGCTTACGTGACGCCAATGTTTTAAAAGGCCTAACATAATTCTGCATTAAATCAGAATCCATGTCTTTTAAGATGCTCATTGGCAAAAAACGTTCAACCAAAAAGTTTTCTTGAACAATCAACTTCTCAAGATCACGCATTCCATCTAAATCATGAATCAATTGTTGTACTGGCAATGAGAGCACATTTAAATCTCGCATTGGACGAATATGTGATTCATAACAAGCAACCCCTTTAATGCGATCGGGATAACGTCTTGCATATTCTAAACCAATAACAGATCCCCAGCCATGCATGACCAATGTGATTTGATTTAAATCTAATGCTTCAATGAATGCTTCAATGTATTGAATATGATCGAAAACTGTATATTCAATATTGGGTTTTCCAGATTGCCCCATTCCAATTAAATCAGGCGCAATACAACGTGAATGATTTGAAAGTTTTGGGATGATATTTCTCCATATTTGGGATGACACTGGCATTCCATGTAAAAATAATACTGGGCAACCTTCTCCTTGCTCTAAATAAAATAACGTACTATTAAGTATATTGATTGATCGTTCCTTGAACATGCGTCACTCCTCAATAATAATCAGGCTGAATCATAGTGATTTAAGCATTGAATTTAAACGAGACAGCTCATTAATCAGTACAAATATCATCGAAAAGTTAAGCTGTTTACGTTTTGATAAGTCTGAAGCACGTTTAGCCCAAACATGAATCAATGATTCATGTTCAGCAAACCAAGCATCGATCACTTGATCAAATGTTTGATCAACTCTTAAATTCTGGTGATATTGATATAAATGCATGGCTAAATCACGCTGCAAACAATCCAATTCACCTTTCAAGTGATAACGCGCAGAACGATCCCAATGTGTTTCTAAGGGCAACGTTGCCAACTGCGACCTTAACCAATATATGTCCATTTTTTCTGAAAATATAAAATATAAAGGGGCAAATGTTTTAATATCAGTATGCTGCTCTAGTGAGGCTTGTGCAATATTCAAAGCTGCATAGCCAAGCGGGATATAACTCATCATTTGAATAGAGTCTTCACTGAAATTATAGGGTGTCAATTGCTCTATTAACGCTTCATATTCTTCTTTGATAGGACCACGGAGCATTGAAGGCAATATCACTAATAATGCTTGAATCGATTCAGCTAAATTATTCAGTTCAGTTGATTCTAACTGATCCAAAGCCACTAAATGATTATTTAAAACCCAACGAACAGCTCGCCTTAAAAACATTCTAAGAGAATGATGGAATGTCATTAAAAGTTCAAACGGCAATGTATTTTCGTATGATTGAATAGAATCATAGATAGATTGAACTTTAAAGATTTTACGAACCATCATATATGCAGAAATAATATCAACGATTGCTAATTCACACTCTTCAGATAACTCAGTTAAGAAAGTAATACCTAATTCATTGATAAAAGCATTACTTAAATGTGTTGAAATCATCTCTTTACGTAAAGGATGATCCCATAAACGATCTCCCATTTGATCTCTCATGATCAGTGGGAATGATGCTTCAAGAAATGCTTTACAGGCTGGGGCATCAACTAAAGCTGTTTTTAAAATATCATGCTGCAAAATCATCTTGCTGTAAGAAAGCAAAACAGATAACTCTGGACGCGTTAGAGACATTTTATAAGATAATCGATCTGAAACATCTTGCTTAGTGGGTAAATATTCCAAAGCTGGATCTAAGATGCCTCGTTCAACAGAAGCATACTCTATAAAAGCTTCATATGAAGCTAAATCCGTTGGCAATGCTAATGATTCAATCGATAGTGCTAAATTTTGGTCCGCATTATGTTTCAGAACCATCTCAGCTACATTCGGCTTCATATCAAGTAATAATTGATTTCGAGCCTCTAAAGTCATTTGATTTTGATTGACAAGTGTGTTGAGGAAAATTTTAATATTCACTTCATGATCAGAACAATCAACACCTCCTGAATTATCAATAAAATCGGTATTAATCACACCATTAGATAATGCATATTCAATACGACCTAACTGTGTCAAACCTAAATTCCCACCTTCTGCGAAGACACGACAACGTAAATCGCGGCCTTCAATCCTGAGTGAATTATTTGCATGATCGCCTACTTGGATATCTGTTTCATTTTTGGATCGCACAAAGGTTCCAATTCCCCCGTTCCAAATCAAATCCACTTCACTGGCTAATAGATGTCGAATTAAAGCTTCTGGTCGATAAGGTTTATTCTCTAACTTGAAGCGTGCACAGGCTTCTTGAGATAATTGAATAAATTTATCATATCGGCCATAAATTGCACCACCCGCAGATAACAAATCATGATCATAATCTGACCAACGGCTGCCTGGTGTATTAAATAATCGCTGACGCTCTCTAAAACTTTGTGTCGGATTAGGGTTTGGATCAATAAAAATATACTGGTGATTAAATGCAGCCACCAACTGAATTTTATCTGACAGCAACATACCATTACCAAACACATCACCTGCCATTTCTCCAATTCCAACCACAGAGAATGGCTTATTAATGTCTTGATTTAAAGCTTTGAAATGCCACTCAACAGAAGCCCAAGCACCTCGAGCGGTAATGCCCATTTCTTTATGATCATATCCAGTAGATCCTCCTGAAGCAAAAGCATCCATTAACCAAAAATTGTACTGTGACGATACTTCATTAGCAATATCTGAAAATGTTGCAGTACCACGATCAGCTGCAACCACTAAGTAGGGATCATCATCATCATAAGCGATGACCTGATCAGGTTTAATAAGCTTATTGTTAATTAAATTGTCTGTTAAATCTAATAAGCCTGAAATAAATAATTTATAACATTCAACCGATTCTGTTTTAACTTCGTTTTGATCCATAGAAGGTGTTATTTTTTTAGTGATAAAACCACCTTTTGCGCCTGCAGGAACAATCAATGTGTTTTTCCCTTGTTGAGCTTTCATCAGCCCTAAAATTTCAGTTCTAAAGTCTTCCCTACGATCTGACCAACGAATACCTCCACGTGCAACTTTATCTGCACGTAAATGAATACCCTCAACACGTTCTGAAAATACAAAAATTTCATATAAGGGTTTAGGCAAAGGCAAATCTGGAACAGCTGCTGAATTTAATTTAAAAGACAAATAATCACTCACCTTAGATTGGTACACATTCACACGCATGGTTGCCTCAATTAATGCGATATACATCCTGATGATTCGATCTTGGTCTGCTGTATCAACCTCTGATATAGATTCAAGCAATTTTTTTCTAGCTTCTTTAAAACGTTTCATGCGCGCTTGATCTAGAGCTGGATCAAACCTTAAATGAAATAACATTACAATTTGCTTTGCAATATTTGGAAATTTAGAAAAAGTTGACTGGATATACTGTTCTGTCAGACTGAAACCAATTTGTTTCAAATATCGAGCATACGCCCTTAAAATCCTGACTTCAAACCATTGTATTTGTGAAAGTAATACCAACTGATTAAATGCGTCACTTTCAGCTTTTTTAAGCCATACACGTCTCAAAGCCTCATGGAAACAGTCTTGTTGTAAATGATTAGAGTCCTTCATTGATTGATATTCGACACTAAATTCACTCAAATAGACAATATGATCATCAGGCTTTTTGATCTCAAAAAGTCGTTCCCCAATCGTTCTCATTCCCATATTCTCGAGGATAGGAATCGCATCAGATAACGGTAAAAATTGATCTAATTGGTAGATTCTTAACAAAGAGTCTTCTTGATCACCTTGAATCAACTCAATATGTAACCCATCTTGCGCTTCTAATGACTCCAAAATCTGAACAACTTTGGCCCCAACTGATCCTGAATATAAACTTTTAAAAGCAGGTGAAAAAGCCCATTGATAATTCATGAACAAACGATGACCCTGAGCCGCTCCAACTTGTTTCAGTAAAGTCATTTCAAAATGATCTTGCCAAGAACTCGCAAGTTGTACAATTTTTTGTTCAATTTCATCCACATTAAAAGTGTGTTCTTGATTGGAGTCAATACGAATGACAAAGTGAACCATTGCCAAGGGTGATTCTGAGAAAATTGGATTAGCCAAAATTTCCTCTCCATGGAATGACTCAATCAAAACGCGTTGCATTTTAATTCTAAGTTCCGTGGAATAATTATCTCTAGGCACACAAATCAAACATGAAACAAATCGATTACAAATATCTTTACGTGCAAATAAACGAGTGACCCTGCGTTCTTGAATGTCCAAAATACCATTACATAAGAGAGTAAGCTCCTCTAGATTTGACTGAAACAATTCATCTCTAGGTAATCTTTTTAGAATATGTAACAAACGTTTACGCTCATATAATCCCATCGATTCATTCGATGCCGCCATGACTTTTCTCACACGCTCTCTTAACAATGGAATTCGGCTAGGATCACTGTCATAGGCATCTGAAGTAAATAAACCAATAAAACGTTGCTCACCTACCACTTCACCTTTTTCATTAAAGGATTTACAAATAATAATGTCTGTGTAAACAGCACGATGAATTGTTGAAAGGGTATTGGTCTTGGTGATCAGAATTAAATGATTAGACAATGCATGTTCGCGCATTGCTTTAGGTAGATCAATGTAATATTGTTTCTCGGGAGAATTTTTAGATTGATTCAAAACACCTAAGCCACTCTTTTCTACTAACTTAAGCGCTTTATTTTCTCCTGAACCTGTTACGGCATACTCCCGATATCCTATGAATGTAAAATACTCAAGTAACCATTCAAAAAACGCTTTAACTTCTCCGATTTCACTTGATTCAAAATGACTTGGTAAATGATCGAGCCTTTGAATTTCCTTCTTCATTTTAAGCTTCATAGGTTCCCAGTCTTGAACCGCAAAAGCAACGTCATTCAGCACCTCTTTCAATTGAGCTTCAATATTAGGCATTGCTTCTGCATCTAAATAATTGATTTCAATTAATAGGTAGCTTTCTCTATGAAGGTCCGGTTTTTCAGTTATTGAGAAATCAACGATATCACCCATCGAAGTGCGTTGAACAGATAATGCTGTTGCATTGACAAATGAATACACGGTACAACCTGCTCGAGTGAGCGCAATTCTTAACGAGTCAACTAAGAAAGGCTTGGTTTCTGTCACAACAGCTAATAATGAATGCTCACAATTCCATGGGAATTCTTCATCGCCTGGATTAAATAATCTACATTGATCTTTACCCAGTGTTCGGTGTTTAAGCATTGACCAGACTGATAATGCAGCACCGTATAGATCTTTGGCTTGAGCAGAATCCAACATATCTAGAGGTGCAGTATGATAAAAAATCTTAATAAACTTTAAAAACAATGATTGCTCTTGTTGTTGATGATGCTCTTGTACAAAATTCACAACACGATCTAAAACTTGATTTCGATCAATTTGGTTACGTTTCATAAAACTCCTTTAGATACTCTACCTAAACAATGAATCATTGCTTTGTTCTAACTATATTCATTCAAATCTCTGTTGTCACTAACATAATGCAATCACATTATGCTAAAATTAATGTAAGTCATAATCAACGTTAATCTTAGATTTGGAGCAAATGATGCGTATTTTATTAGCTGAAGATGATTTAGATTTAGGTCAAAGCTTAAAAGAAGGCCTTGAAATTCATGGTTATCGAATCGATTGGGTACAAGATGGTCAGTTTGCACTCACAGCCCTTCAAACCACATCAGAGCATTTTGATTTAGCTATTTTAGATATTAATATGCCTAAGTTATCTGGGTTAGAAGTACTTAAAAAAATTAGAGATGCTCAAAATGCTTTACCCGTTATTATTTTAACCGCTAAGGATGAGATTGATCATCGCGTAAAAGGTTTGGATTGCGGAGCAGATGATTATATTGTTAAACCTTTTGATTTAAATGAACTTTGTGCACGCATCCGCTCAATTGCTCGGCGCTCTGCAGAACGCATTGATCCAATCTTAAGGTTGGGGGATCTTGCACTTGATCCAGCTAAATACTTGGTTAACATTAAAGAAGATTCCATCACATTTTCTCGCAGAGAATTTGCACTCCTTCAAAAACTGATGGAAAAACCTGGCAATGTTATTTCACGCGATGTCTTATCACAAACTCTGTATGGATGGGGAGATGATGTGGATAGCAATACCATTGAAGTGCATATTCACAATCTTAGAAAAAAAATAGGTGATGCAGCTCATATTCGCACCCTACGCGGCATTGGTTATTTAATAGAAGATACGAAGAAATGATTCGATCCATTCGCACCTTTTTATTATTTAACTTATTTCTGAGCGTCACGTTAGTGAGTTTGCTGACGATCATTGGTAATTTATTTTTAGAGCATCGCAACTTTCAAACACACCTTGATTCTCAACTCACACTTGCAGCTTACACTATTCGAGCTTTTATTTCTTCAGATATGCCGGCCCAACAAGTCAAAAAAATTCAAAAACGCATGAATCATATCCCTGAGTATATGCACACTTTAAATTTTAAATATGATGAAGAAATTGATGACCTCAACCTACTCCTTAAAAGTATTCAATTTCAAATATGGTCTCATGATGGAAAATTGATCCTACATTCATTTGCAGCGCCTCAACTTGAATCGCAAGACATGAGCAATGGATTTCATAATATTGTTTTTCAAGAACATACTTGGAGAGCTTTTGCACTCAACCTTACTGATAGCCAAATTAAAATTGTTGTGTTTCAGCGTGATCATTTAAGAGCAGAATTAGAACGCCAAATCACAGAAGATTCCATTGCGATCATGATGGTCACCTACCCCTTTCTAGCTTTACTGATTTGGATTATTGTAGGTCGGGGGTTAGCCAGTATCACCTCAACAGCAGAAGCAATTAAACGCAGGGCACCTAATAAACTCAACAATATTGAAACACAAGATACCCCTCAAGAATTACTCCCTTTAATTGAAGCTTTGAATGCTTTGTTCAATCGATTGAGTGAGGCATTTGCAAGAGAAAAACGATTTGCTTCAAATGCAGCTCATGAGCTTAGAACACCACTGGCTGTATTAAGCACACAAACTCAAGTTGCAATGGAAAGCAAAGATGTTACACATATGCGTGCAGCCCTCAAAAAAGTACTTAAAAGCATTAATCGAAGCACCCATGTTGTTCAGCAACTTTTAACCCTCAGCCGCTTAGTTCCTGATGACTCTATCAATGAACCCAGCCGAGTCAACCTTAAAACTATTGCTTCTGAAATGATCATTGAATTACTACCTTTGGCCGATAAAAAAAATATATCCATCGCACTGGTTGCACCTGATTCTGATACAAGCATTTTAGGGAATAAAACAGCCCTATTGATTTTACTAAGAAATTTAATTGACAATGCATTACGCTATAGTCCTGAAAACACTGAAGTCTCTGTAAAAATTGAAAATTTCGAATATCAAATTGCTTTAAGTGTTATTGATAATGGACCAGGCATTTCAGAAGAATTTCGTCAACGTGTCTTTGAGCGATTCTTTAGAGTTTTAGGCACACAAACAGAAGGCAGTGGGTTGGGGCTCAATATCGTCAAGCAAATTGTTGATTTACATAAAGGCAGCATCGAATTGATCACTCCTAAAACACACTCAGGACTCGAAATCAAAATAACGCTATGGAAAGACTTCAATCAACCTGACCCATTGATTTAAAAACGCATTTTATTTTAAACTGGAGATAGCATTGTTCGAAAAGGAGCCTCTCAATGACCACACAAAGCACCAGAAGTAGCACCTATACAGAACTTTTAGTCAGATCTTCCTATGGCTTCGAAGCTGACATCACCTCAAACGGTCCTTATGAATCTGTTTTAAAACATTTAATGTTAATTAAATCAAGCTATCTATACCCGAAAAAACAGGCATTGGTCACTTTACAATTCAAGTTAATACACGCCGCACAACAACTCAAATCACATGCTGGAGCACCTCAAGAATCTGAAAAAATTCTTACAGAATTAAAAAAATTTCAGTCTTATGCAAAAAAAATAATTCTAAAAATTAGTGCTATAGAAAAATCTTTTAAATCTTATGAAAAAGATCTAGATCAAAAAGTACGATATGATTTTCCTCGTGCTGTCAACACCTTAATTGAGGCCCTCGAAGCGCATGTTAATCAATCTATGACAGCTGATTTAAAAGCGTTATTATTTGACTCAGATGGTATGCCTTTATCTTATCAGCATTTGACTAATCTTTTAACTGAACGAGGCATCTCTTGCGATGAATATGAATCTGATTATGGAAAAGGCATTGCGATCTTTACATTAAGGCAGCTCAATCATGCGCTCACTGGAACGTTACTTTCTGTGAATGATCTCGATACCCAACTCTTTGATACATTTGAATCAACAATTAAACAATTAACCACAATCCCTCAAGATTCCCTCAAACAAGATAATTTTGATGAGGGGGGCCTGGTATCAGCAAGTCAACAAGTAGAATTACTTCAAGCACACATTAATACTTTACCTGCCACACCTGCCCCACAATCTAATCAAACCCCGAATGCATCACCGAAAATCACCTCTAAGCATACCGCTCAAGCTGAACCTGGCTCACCTATTAGCTCAGCTTCTCTGGGAGGTTCTTCCACTCCGGATGAGAATGAACCTTGGAATTAATTCAAACCCATATCATCACAGCTTAAAACAGCTTTCATTCTTGAAAGCCTTAAATATCTCCTAGAAATTTTTTGAAAATTCATTTATGATGTGTTTTTGTTAATTCATGGGGCACTCATATGTCACTTGCACATATTGAGCAAATCGATCAGTCAGCTCGGCTCTTATTTTCAGAACAACAAGTGAGTGATGCCCTGATCAGTCTATCTGAAAAAATCAACTTAGACTATGCCGAAAAGAACCCTCTGATTATTTGTGTTTTGATTGGAGGATTGTATACCTTTACACAACTGATCTCGAAAATGCATATTCCCCTGCAAATGGACTACTTACATGCCTCACGCTATGAAGGGAAAACATCTGGCCAAACACTTTCCTGGAAAGCATATCCAAACTTCAACCTTAAAGACCGGCATGTTATTATTGTAGATGATATATTAGATGCAGGCATCACTTTGAAGGCCATTGTGGACTATTCATTTACCCAAGAAGCCGCTTCTGTTGCTACAGCTGTTTTATTGGATAAAGTCAATGCAAGAGCCTCAGAGGGGCTGGCTCATGCTGATTACACCGCATTATCGATTGATTCGGGTGACTATGTATTTGGCTCAGGCATGGATTATCAAGATTATTTAAGAAATAAACCCGGCATTCATGCTATTCAACCCATGACCACTTCATAAAATTGACATTGTATGTGGCTTTAATCAAAACACTTAGGGTATCACTCGTTGATATGGTGTAGTGTTCTTGTTGGAAAAGCAAAATCTGCTCCACTTGTTTTAATCAGTTCCAAAATATTCATGAAAACTTCCTCTCGAACAGCCATAAACTCAGCCCAGTCCAAAGTTTTTGTAAAAGTATATATTTGAATATTTAGAGAACAATCACCAAACTCAACCAAATTAACAAGCAATATTCTACGAGTATCAATTGCATCATGCTGTATCAACATATTTTTAATATTTGAAATAATCGAACGGAGTTGTGCTGCGTCGTCATAACGTATCCCAATGTTTGTTTTAATTCTGCGATTACGCATACGAGAAGGATTATCGACAGTAATGGAAGAAAACGCCGAGTTAGGCACATAGCGCAACTGCTGCTCAAAGGTTCTGATCCGAGTTAAACGCCAACCGATATATTCGACCGTTCCTTCAATTTCTTTATCAGGCGATCGAATCCAATCACCCACTTCAAATGGACGATCTAAATAAATCATAAGACCTCCAAAAAGATTAGATAATAACTCTTTAGCCGCAAATGCAACACTGATACCACCTAACCCACCAAAAGCAAGAACACCTGACAAAGGTACGCCTAAGATCTCTAATATCATTAAAATTAAAACCAAACCTAATGTGATTTGACCCATTTGAATCAACGCCCTTAATGTTGTTCGATTAAGCTGACTCTCCCCTGCTTGAATTTTGAGATCAAATACACACCCGACTTCTTTTAAAATACGATATAGGCTCATCGCTAATAGCATGATCATCATTAACTGCTCAAAATATTCCCACACTTGTATATGCAAACTAAAATAATGAAGCAATGATTTCACAGCCAATACAACAATAAGGAGTCTTAAAGGCAGTTGAATCGACTTAAGCACAATCACAAGGCTTGCAACATGTTTGAAACGGTTAATGAGCCAATTTAAAATAATAGGCGTGATGATATTTAAAGTTATTGAAGCACTGATGATTAAAGTAATAACACCCCAATGCTTAAAGTACACACTTGAGAATTGATCGATTATACTCATTCATTTAATTCCTTACAGCCATTTACGCAAAAGATTTCAATATACTTAACTTCTTATGCAAAGGTTGATGACGCACCCTCGACAACTGACTCAACACACGCTTCACACCTGCTCGATCATTGCATAGCAATGCAAGATCTCCCCCTGATTGAAAAACCAACCGAATTCGATCGATAGGATCTGGATATATCTTTGAAATTGCAGCCATTGACAAACAGTCTGTCATAATAACCCCTTTAAAATTCAGGACATCTCTGATCCACTGAACCCAATGACTCGATAAGCTGCAAGGCAACGTGTCAATTTTTGGGAAACACACATGAGATAGCATAATGCCTGAAAGAGAATGACTCAATCCTACATAAGGCAATATATCTCGTTGCATCAACTCATCTAATGAACGTTGATCAACTTGTGTGGTGTAGTGTGTATCTCCAGCCACCCCACCATGACCTGGGAAATGTTTTCCAACTGCATGCATCCCGGCATCACTCATTCCACGAATATAAGCGGCAGCTAATTCCATAACTTGTTCTGAACGATGAGAGAAGCAACGCTCATGTAGCACATCTCCAGTTTGAGTGCCCGTTAGAGGCTCACAATCTAGAACAGGCCCTAAGCAAAGATCAACGCCAACATTTAAAAGGCTTTTTGCCATTTGGGCACCCACTGTTCTAGCATATTGCTGTGCCTGCTTCGGATCTTGTATTAAGCCGATTGATTTCAAACTGGGAAGTGCTGGAAAATCTTCACCCACAAAACGCTGAACAGCGCCTCCTTCCTGATCAATTAAGATTAATAGACTGGAGTCAACTCCATGCACCGAATTCGTGAGTGCTTTGAGTTGTGCTATATTTTTGAAATTTCGACTGAATAAAATAAGAGCACTGACCCTAGGATGTTTAAGGACTTCAATGTCTTCTTCTGGCAAAGAAAAGCCCTCTATATCGACAGCTAATTGCCCATGTAATAGATTTGAGAAATTTTGCCCCTGCACAGAAGAAGATCTACTGATTGTAGTATTTTGAGATAATTTAGAGTCAGTTAGGCCACTATCCATTGTAAGCCCCCCCCCATTAATGCATGCAATATTATAACAGATCAGTGAGAACAATTAAAATAACTCAGCCCACATATGTAGATTAAAATTAAATTTACTGATTTTAAAAAATATATCTCTACTCAAATCAAACACGAAACAGAAAGATCGAACACTCAAAAACATAACAAATACTACTTGTACTTATGAATAATCCTTGTCAAAATCTGTAGTCAGGTCATAGATTATCAAGGATCGAATATGTCAAACGCTTTATTTGATGCTCATTTAAACATTTTGCTCTCTGATTTAAAGCAAGAGCATTTATACAAAACTGAACAATTAATTAAGACCCCCCAATCAACTCAAATTGCTTTACAAAATGGCTCTGAAATGATTAATTTTTGCGCCAACAATTATTTAGGCTTAGCCAATCATCCTATGATGATTTCTGCTGCACAATCAGCGCTGCAATCATATGGATTTGGAATGGCTTCTGTCAGATTTATTTGCGGCACTCAAACATTACATCAGACCCTTGAAAGCGAATTGAGTCACTTTATTGGCACCGAAGATACTATTCTATATAGCTCATGCTTTGATGCAAATGCAGGTTTATTTGAGACACTTTTAACACATGAAGATGCTATTATTTCAGATGCTTTAAATCATGCTAGTATCATTGATGGCATTCGTTTATGTAAAGCCAAACGTTATCGTTACCAACATAATGATATGCAGGACCTTGAGCAACAGTTACAACAAGCTCAAAAAGATGGAGCACGTTTTATATTGATTGTAACCGATGGGGTCTTCTCCATGGATGGCACCATCGCCAATTTAAGTGAAATATGCAAACTTGCTCAGCAATATGCTGCATTAACAATGATTGATGATTGTCATAGTACGGGGTTTCTAGGTGATCACGGACGCGGCACTCATGAGCATTGCAATGTAATGGGACAAATTGACATCATTACAGGAACACTCGGTAAAGCATTAGGCGGCGCTTCAGGTGGATATGTATGTAGCCGTGCACCCATCATTGAATACCTTAGACAGCGCTCACGCCCTTACTTGTTTTCGAACGCCCTTGCGCCCAGTATTACTGCAGCCTCACTTAAAGCCCTTGAACTTATTAAAACAACACCTGAATTATCTCAAAGATTATTTGAAAATACTCAATACTTTAGAACCCAGCTGACTCAGATGGGCTTTAATATTTTACCCGGCATTCATCCTATTATTCCAGTTATGTTTGGAGAAGCTGAATTAGCCAAACGTTTCAGCCAAACATTAATTTCAAAAGGCATTTTAGCCATTGATTTCAGCTTTCCAGTTGTTCCGAAGAATCAAGCAAGAATTCGCCTACAAATGTCTGCTGTGCATACCTCAGATCAACTTGAGAGAGCCTTGGGCATTTTCAAACAAACGGCTCAAGAGCTCAACATTTAAAGACAAGGACACATGATGCAACCGACAAAAACACATCTAAAACAACCTTCAATGTCAGCACTTGTTAAAGCCGAAAATGCTCCAGGCTTATCACTTAAAACCGTACCAACACCGCAACACTTACAAGACAATGAAGTCTTAATTAAAATTCATAAAACAGCAATTTGTGGAACTGACATCCATATTTATCAATGGGATGAGTGGGCTCGCGCTACCATTCCTGTCCCCATGCATGTTGGACATGAATTTATGGGCCATGTTGTTGAAACAGGCCCTCAAGTTATTCATGTTAAGGCGGGCGATCGTGTTTCTGGAGAAGGGCATTTAACGTGTGGTCGTTGCCGCAACTGCTTAGGAGGCACACGACATTTATGCCCCAACACTCAGGGTATTGGCGTCAATAGACCCGGCGCATTTGCAGAGTATCTAATACTACCCTCACATAATGTCTTTCCATTACCTGATTATATTTCAGATGATATTGCTGCCATCATGGATCCTTACGGCAATGCTCTTCACACAGCCCTCTCATTTGATTGCATTGGAGAAGATGTCTTGATTATTGGTGCAGGACCGATAGGACAAATGGCCGCTTTGATTTGTCAACATATTGGTGCGCGTCATGTTGTAATCACTGACGTCAATCCAGATCGCTTAAAACTTTCTCGATCATTAGGCATTCAACATGTAATTAATCCCAATGAAACACCTTTAAAAACACTCATGGCTCAACTCAATATTAAAGAAGGATTTGATGTTGCCCTAGAGATGTCTGGACAAGTCACTGCCCTCAACGAGGCCATTCAACATTTAATTAATGGAGCTTCTATTGCGCAACTTGGGATTTTCAAAGCCCCTGCTCAACTAGACCTTAATAGTATCGTATTTAAAGGCATTACCTTAAAAGGTATTTATGGTCGAGAAATCTTTGAAACATGGTATAAAATGGTGACATTAATTGAAAGTGGTCTAATATTAGACCCGATTATTACACATCATTATCAGTTTAATGAATTTGAAATGGCTTTTGAGAAAGCAATTTCAGGAGAAGCTGGCAAGATTATCTTAAATTGGAATTGACAGCTTTCGAATATTGAAAGCAATGGTGATATGATATTTCGATTTAATACCTCTAAAACCACTTTCAGAGCAGCACAGCCGAGCATCACGATACTCATTCTTTTAAGTTCAGACTCAAAACTTGAAATCTTTGAGAATATTTAACAATATCAGACTCAAAACTTGAAATCTTTGAGAATATTTAACAATACTTGAATGCCCCTTTCACTATCATTTAAAGCCGGAATATAACGCAGATCTTTGCCTCCTTGTTCTTTAAAGTGGGCTTTTAATTGCAATGAAATTTCTTCAAGCGTTTCTAAACAATCTGCTGGAAAGCCTGGACAGATCACATCAACTGTTTTAATACCTGCCTGAGCATATTCTGTCAGCACCTCTTCTGTAGAAGGCAATAGCCATTCATCGTAACCAAATCTTGACTGAAAAGTCATGGTCATTTGAATTTTGAGGTCGTTCAGTTGCGCACGCAGCAAATCGAATGTTTTTCTACACTGATCAGCATATGGATCTCCACGCTCAATGCATCGTTTAGGCAATCCATGAAAAGACACAACTAAGCGCTCAGAATGTCCGTGCCGGGCTATATGTTCATGAATAGAATCACTCAGCATGTTAATATACACTTTATTTTCGGCATATGTTTTAATCATTGAAACTAAAGAAGGGTCTTTTGAACGATCTCTCTGACAACGCTCAGGTTGTTTGCATTTGAAGGCACAGCCACCTTGACAAGGATTTAATATATTGCCAATTCGATGCCCCACCACTCCTGTTGTTGTTTCTGAGTACTGAGGATAAAGTGGTATGACAATCAGTTGATCGAAGCCTGTTGATAACCATTCCTCACAGATTGATTCAATTAAGTATGGACCATAGCAACAAGCGAACTTGACATCCACCTCTTCTAAACCAATTGCTTCCTTCAATTTAATCGCTTGCTGTTGGCCAATACTGATTAAAGGAGAGCCCGATGTTGTCCATATCTTTTTATAATTTTCAACAAGCCGAGATGATCTCAAAGGGAGTACGATAGCCTTTAAAATTGGCTTCCATAGCCAGTGCGGAAGTGTGACTACACGCTGGTCGAGTAGAAATTGCTTTAAAAAAATTCGAATGGATTCTACATTAGGCGCTTCTGGTGAGCCTAAATTGATTAATAAAATACCTGTGCGCTTAGACATGAATATATACCTTCACTTTAAGTTTAACCTGATCAAACAAACTGATTAAATCTTGATTTTTCATTCTCAAACAGCCTTTTGAACTAGGTATAGAGCCCACTAAATCTTCTTGAGGTGTGCCATGAAAATAAATCATCCTAGAAAATGTATCATAGCATCCCCCACGATTTAAATCATCTTCCAAACCTGATAAACGAATAATTCGAGTCAAAATCCAGTCATCCTGATCACGAGATCGATCACAATATACGCCAACAGGTTTTCTTCCTTTAAATATTGTATTTAAAGGTGCATTTTCACCAACTTTTTCAATGATTTCATGCCAACCCAAAGGTGTTTGAAAAGAATTCAAATATTGACCACAACCGTATTGACTACTTGAAATCGGATACACACTGGTCACGCGACCTGATTGAATCACTGAAACTGTTTGAGATTGAATCGACACTCTCAATTGTTGACTTGAATCCATTCTGATCCACTCAAATGATTCGATTGAGCTGTGAAGATTTAACTGACACTTTAATTCGCTGGTCTAACAACAAGCCCAGCTTTAATTGCATCAACTCGGCATCACTTAAAATATGATTCCACTGGGACTGATTGAGGCTTGCGTCAGCTACGATATTTGGATCTAAGTAAGCTTTTAAAACCTTAATCACATACCAGACATGATCATTCTTTTGAATGAGTATTCCTGTATTCATATCGTATTGTTCAAATATATGCTCTAAATCTGATCGCCTCAAACCGTAATCAGCAATTGATAACTGAAGCGGGTTGAGTGAAAGGTTGACTAAATGACGTGCAGGATATTTCAACTTAGATTCGATCACATCCAATGAATCCCCTTGTTGAAAATGACGATTCAAGCGAGTGAGAGATTGAGCTTTTAATGAATGAAGCTTTTCTTTAAGCAGCAACTGAAAAATTTGATCACGCACCTGGTTCAATGGCCGAACCTGAGGCAATTGTTGTGATTGAATATTGAACACTACCCAACGGTCTTTAAGCTTAATAATTTCACTATTTTCTTTAAGCTTCAATTGGCTTTGACGCACAACAGCTTTCCAAAGCTTATCTTGAGCAAAAATACTTTTAAGGGGCTGCCGCATTGGATTTAAAGATACGGAGCGATTCAATTTCAATCTTAAGTGTCTCGCGGCGGGCTCTAATGTATCTGGCGTAGTGTACACTTGAGTAGCTAACGCTTCTGAAACCTGAATTAATCGATCTTGAAAATATTGATCTAATAGCTGCGCACGCAATTTGGGTGCGACTGCATCTAATGACTCATGGAAAGCGGGTTTGAAGTTAATTAATTTAAATACAGTATACATCGAGCTTGAAGCGTTATTCAAAACAGCCTGTCCGGGCTTGAGATGCTTGATCCAATCAGCAATATCAGATTGAGATGAAAGTGTTCTCCAAGATTGATCTTCTGTTCGTGTTAATTTCCAATAACCTTTTTTGAGCACCATTTCAAGGCGTGATCGCTCCTTGTGTGATAACCCTGATTCATCCAGTGCTGTTTTAAAATATGAGCCCGAATGGCCCGATTTAGCATTTTGGACTTGACGAAAATCAAATCGCGAACCACGGTACATAGGGGGATGCTTAAAACGCTCTAAGTGCTGATGATAAGCTTTCTCTAAAGCTTCCTGGGGCACTGTTATGGATTGCTTTACTTTGCTCAAAGGGAGCTCAATATAATTCAATACTAAGGTCGGTGAAGTTTTAAATTCAGATTGATGTTGGTTATAATATGATTGAATTGCTAGAGAAGAGATAGAGCGTTTAAGTTGTTTTAGGTTGGGCCGAACTACAAAAACTTCAATATCACGTCGCTCACGTTCGATTTCTCTTAAATCATTCAACTCATGATCTAAAACCAATTGACTGGATGAAAACAAAGCATTCATTGAACTGAGCAAGAAAGAAAATTTTAATTCAGACATTAAGTCTTTTTCAGTCAACCTGAGCTGTCGCATCACTCGCTCATACTGACTGATTGAAAACTGTCCATCCACTTGAAACAGCTTAACCTCTGAAAGCCAGCTCCTCAATAAAGATTCCCCTAAATAATAATAATAAGATTGAATGCCTTTCATGGCACCATATTTAAAAACTAAATCTGATAGAATCTGCGACATTAAAGTTGAGCGCACTGAGGGCGCCTTCTGTATCGACATCCACTCTGAATCTGAATATTGAAGTTGAGCCCGGTGCACTGCAGATGAGTAGTCTTCTAATGTAACCAGAGAGCTGCCGATACGTGCTAGCTCTCCAGAGGATCCAGATGATTGAAAGGCACTTTCTGCGCCCCAGAACCCAATGGCCAATGCGATGACGACTATTATTCCGGAAAATAAACGGCCCGAAATTTTATTGCGCAGCACTTGTAACATATACTGTCCAATAATGGCGGAGTGGACGGGACTCGAACCCGCGACCCCCGGCGTGACAGGCCGGTATTCTAACCAACTGAA
>PBNF01000029.1 GCA_002722995.1 Legionellales bacterium
CCTCTCACGACTTAGTAGATGGTGGTCTCCAACTGGGCGGAACCTTAGTGACGGCCTCCGCTGCGGAGCTCAACTACCTTGATATCACCACGCTTGGCACTTCCGAAGATAGCAAGGCAGTTACCCAAAGTTCTGGTGGTGTCATCACAATTGGTGCAACCAGCGGCAATCAGGTACTCAATGTCGCCTCTCACGACTTAGTAGATGGTGGTCTCCAACTGGCCGGAACCTTAGTCACCGCCTCCGCCGCGGAGCTCAACATCTTAGATGGTGATACCAGTGCCACCTCTACCACACTCGCGGATGCCGACCGACTGGTTGTTAACGACGCCGGTACCATGAAACAGGTTGCCTTAACCGACCTTGAGACCTATATGGAAACTTCCTTAGATACGCTCAGTAATGTCACCAGTGTGGGTGCTCTCAACAGTGGGTCTATTACCTCGGGCTTTGGTAGCATCGATGTTGGTAGCTCCACCATCAGCACTACTGGCATCATTACCGGTGGTGGCCTCACCGTCGGCAACGCTGTTTTAACAGAGACGGAGCTCGAAATATTAGATGGAGCCACAGTGACGACCACCGAGCTCAACATTATGGATGGTGACGCCAATGCACAAGCGAGTTCGGTGACCATCGTGGACGGCGATCAAATCATCTTGAATGACGATGGCGTAATGAAACAGGTACCTGTGACCGATCTCAAGACCTACACTTCGGCTGATGCCAATTTGACCAAGACCGCTACTGCGGACGGTGATGACCTCACCGTTTCCTTAACCGCTGGTCAATACGACGCCAGTCTGGTAATGTCTTCCAGTGGTGCCGCAAATGATGCTCTGCAACTAACCGCTTCCGCGGGAGGAATGGATATTACCGCTGCCAAAGCACTGGATATAACTACCTCCGCCAACAACGCCAATATTACAATTGATCCACACGGTAGTGGTACGCTAGCTCTAGGATCCGCGGATAATACCGCCGTTACACTCGATGCATTGGCCCTAACATTGACTTCGGTAAATGCCCTGACCCTGACAGATGGAACCGCCAGCCTCGTGTTGGGCGGAACTGGTGCAACATCATTAAGCGGTGCAACAACCGTAGACCTTGATTGCACAGGGGCCCTTTCCTTAAATTCCTCTGCCGATGTCATCAATATCGGTAATGACGCCGTCGCCCAGGCCATCAATATTGGTACCGGTGCCGCCGCCCGCACTATAACAGTTGGTAATACCACTGGTGCGACTGCACTAGACGTAAACTTAGGTACTGGTGGTTTGACCGTAGATTGCGAAGATGGTGGTGCCATCAGCCTCGATGCTCACGGTGCACCCTCGAATCTGACGCTACTCTCGACCGCCGCTGCTGATGACCTTACTATTGCGTTGACGGGTGCCACAGATTCCAGTCTGATTCTCTCCTCCACCGGTACAGGAGCTGATGCTGTGCAACTGACAGCTTCGGCTGGAGGAATAGACATTACTGCCGATGGCAGCCTTGATCTGTCCACATCCGGTAACAACAGCAACATTACACTCACACCAAACGGTAGCGGTGAGGTAACCGCCACCACTACCGTGAACGCAAACTTTTTTGCGGTCTCTGATCGAGAACAAACCCCTAGTTATCAAAAATTCGTTGCTCAAGTGGCGGCTAATGCACAAACTGGTAAACCCAAAGAAATCGTTTTAGGTGAGATAGATGTCAATGCCAGTGATGATATGATGGTGATACTACGATCACAAGGTTCAGAAATGGGTGTGGACATGATTGGTGAGGCCCATCATTTTATCAATCAAAATACCGGCATCTCGGACGCCATTACAGTCGGTATAGAAACCGATGTTAGTACAATTAGTAATGGAGATGATATCGCAAAATTACAATTTGCGGCAACTGGAAGCAATATTGATTTAACCAACACACGTGTTGGAGAAATTGTCGCGAAAGCACTGACTAATTTCAGCAACGACGGTGCTGGCAATGACACCAACAGAACTGCTCTCATATTCAACGTTGCAAATAACGGATCAGCTCAAGAAAGATTGCGCATCACCAGTGACGGTATAAGTCTCGCCAATGACAGTGCCGCGATTTTCTTTGGTGCTAATGAAGAGATCAGAATGACACACGTTCACGACTCCGGTCTCACACTCAAGCATACGGCTACTGGCGACGACAAGCCCATCGTACTCACCCTTGCCACTGGTGAAACCGACATCGCTGCCGATGATGTCATTGGTGCCCTCAACTTCCAAGCACCCGACGAATCCACCGGGACAGATGCCAACCTTGTATGTGCTGGTATTGAGGCCGTCTCGGAAGGAGACTTCAGTGCTAGTAGCAACGCCACCAAGCTCAGTTTCAAGACCGGTTCCTCAGAGGCCGCTGCGGAAAAGGTCACTATTGACTCAGCCGGTAATCTATCGCTCACCGCCAGCAATACTGAATTACGTTTTTACGAGGGTGCAAACTACGTCGGTTTTGAGGCACCGGCATTATCCGCCGACCAGATCTGGGTACTACCTACCGCCGATGGCACCGCCAATCAAGTTCTCCAGACCAATGGCAGCGGCACTCTTAGTTGGGGAACCGCACCCGGTTCGAATGCCAACATCATAATTCCGGACGACGGTAACATTGGTTCCTCTAGCGACACCGACGCTATTTCCATTTCCGCAGCGGGTGTTGTTTCAATGTCAGCCACGACCGAATCGACCAGTGCCACCACTGGTGCCCTCACCGTCGCCGGCGGTGTAGGTATCGCTAAGGATCTTAGTGTCGGTGACGATGTACGGCTTATTTCTGATGCCGCGGTACTAAGTTTTGGTGCTAATGAAGATGTGACCCTGACGCACGTTGCCGGTCAAACCCCTGGACTTCTCCTTAACACCAGTTCTCAGTTGCAGTTCCGCGACTCGGCTATCCACATCAGTTCTGATGCCGATGGTTACATGAACGTGCAGGCAGATACCGGCATCAATCTAAACATCGATGGTACCGACAAAGTAACGCTCACAAGTACAACCGCCACCTTCGGAGTAACAATATCTGCACCCGTGAACTCCACCATAGCTGATTTTACCTTTGCAAATGGTTCTATTACCTCCGATACCGGCACCATCGACTTTGATAACGAAAATCTGACTACAACCGGTACCATCACCAGTAGTTCAGATGTGCGACTCAAGAAAGACATTGTGGAGATCGATAATTGTGTCGACAAAATTAAAAAACTTCGTGGTGTCAATTTCAAATGGATCCAAGATGGCCGCGAAGACTTTGGTGTCATTGCCCAAGAAGTCGAAGAGGTCGCCCCACACGCCGTGATCGAAAATAAAGAGGGCATGAAATCCGTTGATTACGGTAGACTAACCACGCTTCTCATCCAAGCTGTCAAAGAACAGCAAACACAAATAGATGAGCTAAAAGACCTCGTCGCAAAATTAACAAACAAAGAATAAATAAAATAAATTAAAATAAAATAAAAAATTTTAATGACCACACAATTTATCATTAAAATTTTCCCATATGATTTCGGAAACAATAATTTAATGCCTTATTATACTCACAGTTCATCGTCACTCTCCGGAATTTCCCATTCCATAATCTCCGCGGCACCCTTTTTTAACCAGTTTTCAAATTCCGACAGTCGTAAACGAAGCCCGCCGACTTTCTTTTTTTCCCATTCGTGTGCTTCTCGCAAATAATCACGTTCCACGGTGATTTCTTCTAGTTTTGTACAGAGAGTATCTGTGGCTTGTTTATAGGTATCCAATTCCTCCGTCAATGCCTCCACACTTTGCATTTCATTGGTAATCTCGCATCTCGCCTCCCGCAGCTGCTTTTCCAGAGCCCGAATCCTATAATCCGCTTTTTGATTCAGTTCACGTAGATGACGTTTCTCTTTCTCCGCATCTTGCCTTACACGAATAGGATCCGACATTTCCGCGGTTATTTGACGCAACCACCGCTTATGCTTAATACTTTGGATATGTTGCCTTAGTGATCCTTTCGTTTCCCACACCGTATCTGAACACGGACATTTTACTCCACGAGTAGCAAGCACGGACGTTGTAAACTTAGTCAAATCACCATCCTTAAATTCCGAAGGATCATCCCTATTAATATATTCACTATAGTCAATCACACCGGTTTCTTGCAATGCTCGACAGGTTGACAATTTTGTAGGTGCAGACCCTGTGCTGCCACTACTACCGCTACCAACGCCGCCACCACCACTACCCTTCGCTTTCGCCACCGAGACATTATTAAACTTAATCTTAGACATAATTTGCAAATAGTTATTAATATTGCTATTTATTATTTAAATTACTTTCAATTTTTTTTTATATATTATGTTTATAATGCCTACGTTAAGACAACGATTTTCTGCATACCGAAAAACAAAAAAAAAGAAGGCTCAGCAAAAAAAAGTAGCTGCCGAACAACGAGCTATTGATGCCGCGGCCCATTCCGCCGACAGACTTGAATTATACCGGCTTTTACAAGAATATGCCGATGCAACTAATCAAAACCGACCCCGATTAGTAGCACCGCCGGAGGTAGGGCGAGGTCGTGGAAGAAATAAGCGTAAAACCCAGCGAAAAACCCAGCGAAAAACCCAGCGTAAAAGAGAGTATAAAAAAAGTGATAAAACGCGTCGCAGAACACCCACGCCTGTCCGTCATTATCCCTCACCACAAAACCTGCGTTTAAAAAAATTATTAATTACCGCCTTGGCAAGTTCACCGGGTATTACGCCCTTTAAACCGAATCCGCTGCAACGCGGTGAAAGCGGCGTCCGAGACATCGACTATGATTCCTTCCGAAATTACCACATTTCCAAACCACTATATAAAGTTGGTAAAGAATATGCAAAAAGTTATGCAAGACATAACGCGGTGTTAAAGCCAGACACTCCCCAATTTCTACCTGTTGTCGAAGAACCCTTCGCCACCACTGTACCTTCACGCTATTAATTTCACCACAAATAATTCACCATTTTACTATTTCACTATTTCACTATTTCACTATTTCACTATTTCACTATTTCACTATTTCACT
Organism: Legionellales bacterium; assembly: GCA_002722995.1. GTDB lineage: Bacteria > Pseudomonadota > Gammaproteobacteria > Comchoanobacterales > Comchoanobacteraceae > UBA729. Next base: position 5,071 of record PBNF01000029.1, read on the forward strand.
ATTTCACTATAAATTATTACATATTATACTGCAATAGCTCCATTTGCCATTATGGAAAGTTGTTGTGCCGGCTGTACCGCTTTTTTTTCCCGTTGTTCCCTACAATACCTTGCATATTTATCCGAGCATGTCTGCTTCATCAACGAACACAATGGATAAAGGCAAATCAAATTCATCACAAAGCTGATAATACTCCACCGAATATCACTACGCCGACTATTACACACGTTCATAAAGAGGATCCAGCCCATCGGCACCAGAGACAAACAGACCCCTGCCAATATAGAGCGTTTATATATAAAGAACGCCATATTCAACCCCGAAACCACTATCGCAAAGACAAACGCCGCATAATAGTGGTCCGAGGAATAAATGCACCTTTTACACGAAATCTTCGAAGAATCGGTACGAGGTACGACATCTGGGTAGGAATTATGCGGACATTTATCATGATCGATGCACACGGTAGCACCCTCCCTCGAATATTTTCCATCGGGGCACGCTAGACAGCTGGTCGCCCCCGCCAACGAGTATTTACCCGCTTCACACGGACTACACACGCCAATACCATCCTGTGAAACGGCACCGCCGATACCCCATTTACCGGCTGGGCACAACTCCCCTTGACAATGATTTGCACCTACCACTCCCACAAACCGACCACTTTCGCATTCTTTGCACGCAAACACTCCATCCTTTCCTGAATATTTTCCCGCGGGACACTGCTTACATACCGTTGTATCCGCCAAGCCATACGAACCGGCTTTACAAATATCACCAAGACAATAGGTCAGATCATCACTAGAGTGACGACCGCCAGGACACAACATACATTCTTCTAGTGCATGGGAGGTATCCGTACGATATTTACCTTTTTCACAAGAGACACAAGAATTCACCTTTTTTTTTGACGATGTCCATATAGCCTTCTCACCGGGACCACACGGACGAACATTATAGAGACTACGACGGCGACGACGACCCGCTGCCACCGCATCAACACCATTACCAATACCTAGGACGAGAAATCCCAACAACAACCACCGTCCACTGGCAAACATAGACTTAGACTTGGGCCCGTTCATAGAATTTTGTGTAGAATAACTGTTATTAAAGAAAGACATTAGAGAGATATAATTACTTTCTGTGAGATAACCCTTTTCAATTTTATATTTATTTGCTATTAAATATAAAATTATTATTAAATATTACCGCGATTACCGACCTCCACGTAGATACTTCATCGTTTTCCGAAACATCCCATTCAAACCAGTATTATTCTTTTTCTTTTTGGTCCCCTTACGCTGGGTTCCCTTACGCTTAGTCCCCTTATGCTTGGTCCCCTTATGCTTGGTCCCCTTATGCTTGGTTCCCTTATGCTTGGTTCCCTTATGCTTGGTTCCCTTATGCTTGGTTCCCTTACGCTTAGTCTTCTTATGCTTAGTCCCCTTACGCTGTGTCCCCTTACGCTTAGTCCGGTGGTGTTTACGTGTACGACCTTCACCACTTTCTGCTGAAAATAAGGCCTTATATTCCTCTTCAAGCTCGGGATCGTAATCGTTGAATCCATATGGGTCAACATCATCCACACCAGGCATCGTTCTCTGTAATAACTCAGAATCGTGCACAGCCTGCTCTGCTTCTGCAATCAGATCTTTATGGCTTCGTACTGCTGGTACTGCGGGTGGAGATACTGGCCTAGCAGGCTCGGTGCCCCTTTTAGACCAAAATTTTAAACGACGTAGTTTCGACATCTTTACATTATAGTAATATAAAATCTAGTAGAAATATAATATCCCCATTTAATATATTAAATATCATATAACAAATACTATATATCAAATACTATATATTAAAAAATATATTAATACATTACAATACTTAAAGACAAACTATTATAAATAGTTGTAAAGACAACCTTCAGCAAGAATATATATTAGTTGTCTGCACCCAGGTATTATGCGATACAATATGTGTGAGATTGTTTAGCCGAGATCCACCGCTCACTAAACAAACATATTAGAGTGTATAATATCGTGAAAAAATAAGTAAAAAAATAAATAAAGATGGCAAAATGTCTTGGGTAGTCAGCTTACTGAATAGCTTGTTTGCTTGTTAGCTTGCTTTTTTGTAGCACGCGCGTGCGTTTATATAAGTGGCACAATGCCACAATTTTATATCAGTGGCACAATGCCACAAGGAAGGGCGGGGGATGGAAAGGAGGAATGATTAATCAAATATATATAGAACGCTATCTAAACTTGTATAGAAAAAGTCCCGTCAAATAGATAAGTAACCGCTAATTAATTATTACTGTAAATCATAAACTATATATGTTGACTAGGTACTTAATACTATGTATCGTAAATAAGAATATTTATAATCAGTATTATGTAAGAATATATCGTTGTCAACAATTCTTATAAACAATTTTTATAAATCATTCTTACAATAGTTTTGTACTTTTAGAATAATCTAAAATAAAATATCCAAACGTGAATAGAGTAGCCAGATGCAAGATATAGAAATCAACGCCTGAGCACTAACCTTCAGACCGTGATATTAAATATTGTCGCAAGCTTGTTGTCACACCAAGAAGTCACTGGTAAGTATGTCCCTATAACAATGCCGAAGCATTCGAGTCCCAGCATTGACGAAGTTATCGCATATAAGACTTGAGGGCATTACGAAGTAGTTGTAAGCATTGTTTTTTTCGACTCGTGGTGATGATTATAGGTTATGCAGTCCGTTACTAGATTATGTATATTATGGTGTATGTTGTGATATATAGATATATCTTGTTTACATTCTGCGTTGAAGATTCCGCAGATAAAAGACGGTTTTACAAGAAGATAGAAAATTTATAATGGACAATTATAAATTGCTTTAAAATAAATAAAAATAAAAATAAATAAATAAAAATAAATAAAAAGAAGTGGACACCGGACATTTAAGCTAATATTATTTAAATTATTTTTTCACCGATACCTGAATAATAAGGTATTATCACAGCATTATTAAATGCAATACCACAGTATTGCATACGCCACGGAGGATGAAGGTAACTAGCAGCTAAAATCAATATATTTATTATATTAATTAAGGTTACCTGCGGAAAAAACCAACCGGGGCTAGCTCAGTTGGTAGAGCGATTGACTGTAGATCAATTGGTCACTGGTTCGATTCCGGTGCCCCGGATTTAAATAGAAAATGCGAGTTTTCAACAACAGTAATGTCAATCAAGGGCTCGGTTAGCTCAGTAGGTAGAGCATACGGCTGTTAACCGTAGGGTCATTGGTTCAATCCCAATACCGAGCGATAATATCATTTACTACATTTTATATTAATTAATATCGTATTTGATAATACAATATTAATAACTTATTTACAATAACTTATTTACACCTTTACCGCTGTACTTCAAAGACATTTAGCAATAAGGCCAGTATCAACCATGTCAATAATGGTACCAAGAGAACCCGACTGGTCACCCCCACAAGATTCATCGCTAATATCACCGCACCCATCGATAAAGTAATAGCGTACACGCCCATCACCTTTTTATTTTTACAACCATAAAGATACAACCAACTCGCCAATAATACGGAAATACTAATATAACATAGTTCCAACACGCAGTTTCGTTTTGCGGTGGTTGCGGATAATATCCAACTTAACCCCAGTAGCAGATAGAGTATCGGCCAGACAAATTTGAACACGGCAGGAGGTGGTCTAAATACGACGCTGGCCCCCGCGCGTTTACTGGATATTTTATCCCAACAAACGTTGCTAGTGACATACCCTGCCAACATCGGAAAGGTAAGACGCAATACATTGTCACCCGTCCATTTAATCTGTTTAACAGACTTTGTTAAACCAAGCATTATATAATATTTATGATATTATAAATATAATATAGCATTATTTATATATGCCAATAAGATTGCGAAACCCCTTGCGTAAGACAAAAAAGAAAAGTAAATCCCCCCGCAAAGTAAAAAAACTGCTCTCGAGTGACGAACGTAAAAGAATGACTTATTTGAAGACCTTGCTAGAAAAAGAAAACAGAGCGATGGATATCACCTTAGGCAAAAGTTTGAAGAGCTCGTTTGAGAAATTCCTCACTAAAAAAAAACATTCCAAAGGCAGGCGTCCAAAAAAAAGCAAAAGCAAAACACACAAAAAGAAATAAACTATTGTACTAGTATTTAAGAGTGTTTCTGTTTGTCTAGATAGTATCCCGTTCCACTATCCCCCTTTTTAAAAGAATAGCCTTTTTTCTCTCCCGCAAAGGTTTCACTTGGAATAAACGGTGCACCTTCGGCAGCTCCACCATCACCAGCAGCCGCAGCAGCCCCAGTATCAGCACCAACAGCACCAGCAGCCGCACCATCACCACCAGCACCAGCAGCCGCAGCACCAGCAGCCGCAGCAGCACCAGCCGCAGCAGCACCAGCAGCACTAGCACCCGCCCCATCGCCTTCCGTTTTTTTAGACCCAGGCTTTACAATCCCCATAAGCTTTTCAAAAACACCGAGTTTTTTTAGACCAAACAATAAGATTACCGTAGCAACCGCACCAACAACCGCGTACTTCTTTGCAAAACTAACAAAATCTAACGTCATCGGTTATAAATATGATATAATATCTTCTCGTTATATCATATTTTGGGTAAAATATTTATTATTTTATTATTTATTATTTTATTATTTATTATTTATTATTTTATTATTTATAATTTAACTGCTGGAAACTTTACCTCGTGACGTGCTAACAAGACATAATTACCGTCTCGTTTGGCGGTGTCGACGCCGCTGCTTAGAATGACGATGGCGTGTTTTACGCCGACGTTTACTACAACAAGAACGCTTTTTCGTGTGCCTTTTTGCTTTACATCGCCGGGTTTTACGTCTACGCGTCCGCTGCCGCCTCCTCCGCCGACCTCCAAGCATACCGTCTTCAAGGGCAGGGTCAGCTAAACCTTCCTTTAAGTTATCTAATAAATTATTTATTGCTTCAATATCGCCCATATCGATACCTTGCAGTCCTTCTTGTGTAGAATGATCTTCTGCTGCTGCAGCTGCTGCTGCTCCCGGTTCTGCTGCTCCCGGTTCTGCTGCGGCTGGTGCTACTTCCACCTTTTTCTTGACAAGGGAATAACCAAAAATAGTCTTTGTTAAATCAATAGCATTCAAGACCACACTTTTCACCGTCTTATACTGTGCTTGTAACCTCGTTGAAAATAAAGCAATTGCTAACAACGACATTGCTATTTCGCTGGTTTCCTCAAACCTAGGCATACTAGCTAGAGCCCACTGAGTAAAAGTAGGAGTCTCCTGGCATAAAAGGCCAGCAAACTGACATAAATATGATGCATCGGCTTTGATTCGAGCTATATGTTTAAGATATTGGTTATACACCGTGGAAGCCACACCCACAGCCCCTAGCAATAACCCCACATTTCTATTAGTAGTACGTGATTTAGTCGTGCTTACGATAGCGTCTTCTACCTGTTTAAAAATTTCTTTTGGCGTGTGTGCCAACTCTCCTGGTTTAAGTTTTTCAATAATAGCATTAATAGCTTTTGTTAATTGTGGATCTTCAAATTCCTCTGCAAACTTTTCCAGTTCTACAGTGTAATGCCAGGCAACTGTACGTGGCATAACCCAATGAGGAACGGGGTGTACATCATCCAACTTTAATAAATCCCCTTCTGGTCCGGCATGCCTTTTTCCAGGTCTATCTCCATAACTCTCATAACTCTCATCACTCTCTTCTCTTCCTCTCTTTGCCATCAATATACATAATCTCTATATATTAATTTTATATAAACAATATATATATATATACCGATGATCAAAATAGACAGAGACCAATGTCCAGACTATGAGAGAATGGCCGATATGTGTGCTCTACCCCCTACTCGTAAAGATTTGGCGGATTTAGCAAAGAAGGCTGGCGTCCCGCTAAAAACTCTGGAAGACGCGGTGCACGTTGCCGAAACGGGTCAAGGAAAAAGAAAAGGCAAGGGTAAAAGTAAAAGCAAGGCTAAACGTAAAAGCAAGGCTAAAAAAAGTAACAAAGCCGGAAGAGGTCGTGAACGCACCGCGCGTACACAGGCGGCGGCCGTACTCATCGTAACACTGGTCGCCGCCGGAGTAACGTACGCGTCCATCTCACCAGTTCATTATTATCTCCTTTTAACCGGTGTACTCAAAGAATACTGTGGCTTAGGTACCATGAGTAGAATCGCTAATGATTTGATTGCTCGTGAAATCGGTGGTCGGATGACGTGCCAAGGCATCGAGCAACATAATCGTACCGTTATATATGGCTTATGGACTGCAGTTGCCGCCGCCGGTGTCAGTGTTGGCTACATCAAAGGCAACTTCTGGTCGGCGGTCCGAAAAGTAGAAGACATCTTAATCGGAAAAAGCCATGAAAAGAAAACAAAAAAGAAAAAATCCTCTAGTCATCATTCCAGTAAGTCGAGCTCCGAGAGTCCACGCGGAGCAGCAGCAGCGATGCATAGAACAAAAAAGAAAAGAGCCCATCGCCGCTCTACCTCCTCTAGTAGCTCGTCCGATTCGTCAACCTCCAAAAAATCCAGTACGTCGTCGCGCGAACGCCAAGAAAGAATGGAGACCGCATTATTGAGACTACTTCAAACTACAAATGCACCCGAAAGTAAATATAAAGATATCGGTTCATTGGAAGGTCTCGCCAGCACCACATCTCGTCTTTCACGCAAGTTACAAAAGTCCAAAAAAAAACCGGCACAACGTGTCAGTAGTGACAAGAGTTCAAGTGACGGCGAAGCGGCAGAAAGTCCCGTGCCCTCCCCCAAAAAAGAAGCGGAGCCCGTCGGTAGATCAACGCGGTCGAGGAGAAGAAGATAAGAAATCAAACAAATAACTTTTTTTACTAATAACTAAATTAACAGATTATTAAATTTAGTTATCAATATTAAAACATATATATATATATATCACAGAGTCTAGCGATATGGTCGACCACAACAATGATGCCTTGACTGCCGCCAAAAATATTTTATCAATCTCAACTTTCTCCCGTATAAACACGAAGACCACCAATTCACCTTTTTTTTCTCCTACTACCGAAGAAATAGCCACGGAGGCAATTCTGGCACAGCCTCCCAAAGACCCCACCCAACTAAATAGTATCAAATTTTTAGCAAATATCCCAGAATTACTCTATAATATCTACCACCTATTAGATTCTAATAAACGTGAATTTTCCTACAATACCTTCCATTTTTTCTCTATTGATGAAATATTAAACCGCCACAATGCTTTCATAAATGCAGACCAGAAAAATGTATGCGACATTGCATGCAGTTATTATGGGATGGGGCACATTATTGTGCTGTCTTGGAATAAGGCTGCACAGTGTTTTATGTTGAGACGCGATGGCGGTTCCAATGATTATGATCGCAATATTAACTATAACTTTATTGTGAATTTTGTGGCGGACAACATCGTTGAAGATAAGAAAATAAAGACCGAAAATTTATTTAAATTGTTATCTCGTCACAAATTAGAAGATATGCGAGATTTATTTGTGAACAATCGTTAATATAGATAAAAATTGAACTTAAATAATAAATCAAATAGTAAACTAGACATATAATTATGCCAAGCACTATTATCACCCACGAAGCAAAATTCCTGCATCCCCGGGGAGAAGAGCCCGGTTCAACCAAAGAGTCGGTAAATTTCGGTATTTATCGAATGACAATCCCGCAGAAGCCGATTCAGTATAAAACAGTACATTGGATTTTTACGATTGACCGTTCCGGTTCAATGAATGATTTTTGCCAAGATCGCAAGACCAAAATGGATCATCTTAAACATACCCTCACTAATATGTTTAATTATCTTATCAAGCTTAAAAAAGAGCACCAAGCCTTCCAGCAATTTGTCACTATTATTATGTTTGATCACGAAACTGAGATTGTCGCGAATAATATAGAGGTGGATGATACTTTGGGCGCTGAAAACATTAAAGACCTCCTCGCTCAAATTGTACCGCGAGGTTCCACAAATATCGAATTAGCTCTGGAAAAGGCTGCCGATACCATCAAAAAAATATTAACATCATCGTCATATGACAACACACAGCAAACAAATCATATCTTTATGAGTGATGGTAATGTCACAATGGGTAATAGTAACAAGGCTTATCTAAAAGAGAAACTTAACCTGTTGCCGAACCTCACGCCCGACTACATTTCTACAAATACCTTTATTGGGTTTGGTAGCCATCACGACGCCAAGTTGTTGCAAACTCTCAGTGATATTCCGAAAGGAGAATATTATTTTGTAGATAGTATTGAGAACGCCGGTATGATATACGGCGAAATATTGTACAATGGTCTTTATGAATATTTCAATAATATTACCCTTAAAACAGAGGGTTGTGAAATATACAACTATGAAAAAGATACGTGGGTCTCAAAGCTTCATGTATATGCACTATCCTCTGGACAAGAAAGAACGTGGCATCTTCGCAAAAAAACCGTTGTTATGTCGGATGAGTCTACGCAAGATGAAAATAAGTCGGAAAATCGAGCCACAGTTGATGCTTATTGTACAAATGCGGCAAAAGATTTCCAAGAAGGCTTTTTCCGGGCGGTGACATATCCAGAGAGTCTAGACAAAGAGGTCGAAAAATATCTATGGCGGCAAAAAACGCAAGAAAAGATGAAAAAGGTCGATAATTTCATCACTGAGCAACAAGCACAGGAGAAACCACCGAGTATTTTTGACCATTATAAAGTACCCTCCAACTATTATAATCGGCCTCACAGTGGTCAGCGGCTATATGATATTGATGATGATGATGATGATGAGTGGAACCTATATCCTGGAGCAAAACGCAGTAAACTATCCAAACTAAATGTACCCGTACTGTCTCCTCCCACACTAAAGCACAATTATACCATCTCGAAACTAGAAGAGACGACGAACGCCGATACCAAAAATGCTAGCTCGTGTGCTGCCAATACACCACTACCTTCACCGGTAAATAAGAAAAAAGACAAACCAGGTGCGGAATATCTTACCGAAGAGTGCGAGATCATAGATTTGGCGGAGAAAGGTACTTGGATTATGGTAATGGAAATGATAGATAAGGTGCATTCTACTCTTGTAAATAGTTTTCCGGAAAATAAAAATCACGCCCTGTTGCACTTGGCAATTGAACAAGAAAATGTGAAAGCAACAGAACAATTGCTGGTTCGTGGTGCCAATCCCACCGTAAGTACGCGTGACGGAAAATCTTGTAAAGATCTTCTGGGAAAGCCTTCGAGCATTACAAGCGGAGCACTCAAAACTCTTATTGAAAAATACACCACGCGTTTCCTAGAGGATGATGACTCCACCGAAAAGACGGTCGCAGCCGAAAAGACAACACGCGACGATTATCTGAAAGAGCTTGATGAATTTATGTTGGAAATGAAATTTTATATGTCAGAAAACAATCTAGACGATGATGAGTTTATGAAAAATCTATGTGATGATATTTATGTCTGCATCAAGAGTCTCAACACCAAATGTCACAACATTTCCCGAATGTTTCTAGGAGTGCGTTCACTGTCACAAGGTCGTGAACGAGCATACAACATTAATAACTTCCGTGATCTGGAAAATGCCAGTAACCCGATAAGTGGACATTATCGTAGTTTATCCAGCCACAGCACTTCCGAGAGTAAAAAAACTTCATATGCGAGCCAAGGTGCCGCCGATGTAATGAGAGCAGTCAGCGAATAACTACTAGGCTAGAGAATAAGATAAATTATATATTATATAATAGCAGTCTGCTAATTCCACCACAGTTTTGTAAGATTTATATTTTTTTATAGGTTTCCAGAATAATTGAAACTAGATAAATCGAAAAATATAAATCATCTTATTTGCAACTATGAGCAACTACTACACAACCTCTGACAATAATAACACCGATGATACGGAGCATACTACTGTATATCGCCTTGATAACAATAATCAATCGCCGCCGGCACCGCGAAATAATGGAATGAGCACCACTCCGACGCCACCAACTGATATTCCACAGGCTACTATTGTGACGGATCCAGATGAAATGGTGATGCCTGCCGCGGCCGTGACACCTCCTAATTATTCACCACCAAAAAATACAAGGCGAACAATGTTCGATAGTGTTACTCATAACAATCTACACGAAACTCTAATTGCCAGTCCTTCCAGAAAAAATATGCGAGACACATTCGTTACAAACTATGATGGCGACGATGAGTACACTCCAGAACGAACTCCACAAAACCCAATGAATCCAGGGCAGCCCTACCAATCGCCACCACCACAGCAGAAAACCGGTTTTTGGCAACACCAGCAAGAAATCGGTACACAACTTAAACGCAGTCCAACTTTCACGCGTAATTATACCAATTTCAAAGGAGATTCGCAAAAAGACGCAAATAACCATCACAATATGCTTGACGGACGGCAATCATACCCAATGTTTGTCCACGAAACTCTAAATTATGTATTTGCTCAAATGTGTGTGACTGTCTCGATGGTTGCCAGTATGTACTACCATAAAGATTCGGTTAATAATTATCTTAATGAAAATCCTTCACTCGTGTGGTATCCTGTTGTGGGGACGTTTGCAACAATGCTAAGTCTATTCTGCTGTGTAAAACGCAGCAGTAATTGTACTCGCCAAATACTATTCTGGATGTTCACCATATTTTGTGGAGCAATGGTGGGAATTTCCACTATTCAGTATGCACCACAAGTAGTACTAAATGCGACGGTAACACTCCTCGTAATTGTTGGATTCCTAAATATTTGGGCCTATAATATGGCTAAAAAAGGTCACGATCTAACCTATATGATGCCGACACTACTGGGTGGACTACTGGCGATCATTACAGTGGGAATTCTAAATGCATTTATACAAAGCACTCTTGTTGATAATTGCATCACTTTCGCAAGCATTATTGTATTCTCAATGCTGTTGGTATTTGATCTCAATCGTCTCTACACCGGAGCAGAAGAAAATGATTATGCGGATCCACTAGTCGCTGCCATCAATATTTATCTCGATATTATCAATATATTCCTGAATTTGCTTCGCCTACTTAATGGTGGCAGCAACGAATAAATTATAAAATACCACCAAGACTCAAAGTAATATAGATAATCGTACCACACAAAATTGTTTTCACAGTATAATAAAAATATTTTCTTTCGGATTTTCGCACAGTATCTTCCTGATCTTCATCCTCGGAACCGTCACTAATATTGTCAAAGGCCGGGGCATCGTCAATGACACCAATAGAGCCTAGTTCCTCCACCATATTTTTAATAATACTCTCGGCAGCATCTTGTTGTGGTGGTTGACTATCCTCTGAGCTGTCCTCTGAGCTGTCCGAAAAATACTTATCAGCCTCGAGACATTGGGGAATAACCAGACGTGGTCGGGGGATTTCTTCCGTTATAGTTTCTTTTTTCAACATATCTGCCTTTAACATTGCTTCCTTATCATCATTATATTCATTTATATTTATATTTATTTTTATATTTTCTGTAATATTGTCGAGAGTAGTGGATTCCTCTTCCTTACCGGAGTATGAAATAATTTCGGCGGTTTCATTAATAAGTAATGTCGCTTCATCAATAATAATACTAACATCCTTGTTTTCTTGGTCTTGATCCTTATTCTGATCCTTATTCTGATCCTTATTCTGATCCTTATTCTGATCCTTATTCTGATCCTTATCATTATTAGATAAAAATCCCCAAAAATACATATATATATAGTTTACATATGTATTTTACGCTTTCTTACCCATAATTTTTTGGGCTTTTCTCTCAACATCTCGATAAACTTTTCGAGTAAATCGGGGTTTGCTACGTCCTTTATAATTTGAACGTTTATTACCCCATGCCCTTGCACGAACAAAAGCGGCCCAAGCCCCTTTCTTACTGACTCGACACGTATTTTTCACACACACCGGAAAACTTTTTTGTGGACCCAAAAAACATTTACGTCCGCATTTTTTTTTCATCGTGGTTTTCTGTGCGGCACTTGGAGATAATGTACTCCATCCCGCCCACGGGACATTTTTCTTAGTTTTCTTTTTTGCACGCCGTCGCGTCCCACCCATCATCTGCATCGTATCTTCGTCCTCTCCGGCTTCAATACATTTTCGCATAGTAAAACCACCACCAAGACAATGAAAATCGATCTCACCATCACTGTCGCGTTTAAAACTGTGTCGCATATATCGGGTGAACGCGTCGTGGCAAGATACAGCAAATTTTTTGCGAGTGAGTAGGTGAAGAAATGCCAGCACCGCACTGTTATCTTCTCGAAGCAGTTGATTAGTAAAGGGGTCTTCCCGAGAAGTATCTTTGTCAATAGCAACAATTTGCACACCCTTTGTCGTTGTTTTTTTTACAAAAATTATATTCTTGCCTTTAAAATAATCATTAAGATTAAACAATAAAAAATCAGCACGCCTACTCTTAGCATCTTTTCCAGTCGCAACAATTTTTTTATCCTTTGCTAATTCCACCAAAAGAGCTAAGTCTAATTCTTCATCATTCACAAAACGGGTTTTCAACTTTTCAACTTTTTTGACAGCAGCTTGGATGTCTTTATCGCTTTCCACTATTAGACCATTCACTGTTGTCAAATCTTTGCAATCGTGTACGTGTCGATAGCCTAATCGGCGATAATAGCCAATAACATAGGGTAGAGCCGACAGTTTAATATTGGTATACGGCTCACCATCTAAATAATTATCGGGATTACGTGCAAAATGTTCAATTACACTCATTAATAGTTGCCCAGCTCCTTTAACGGTAATGTGACGGGTCATTCGGATATCAGTATTCGTACAGATAGCATCGATATAGAGTGTACCTGGATCAGTATCTTCATCTTCACCTCTTTCTGGACGGAGGTCATCGACTAAAGCAAACCCCACTAGTGTTTTTTGTCTCCCCCCATCTCTCCGTGTTGAGAGATAATAAAGTAAAAATAATACACTGGTTAAATTAACCGCCTCTCCTGAGAAGAAATGTGAACTAATATTACCTTGACACATTTTTACACTACTTTTACGGATCGAAGCTGCCATTCTAGCCCACGCAGTTTTTGAGAGTAATGCTGTACTAGAAGAACTTGCGGACGAGGTACTGGAACTTTCACTATCCGGGCCAGTATGACTATAACTGTGAGAACTATAACTGTGAGAACTATAACTGTGAGAACTATAACTGTGGGAACGATAACTGTCCGAAACTAAGCCATCCTCCTCTACCGCAACATCCTCATATACATTAGGATTTTTATATATTTCTATCAAGAAGGTGGCATCTGTGGCCGCACCTAAACCTTTACGTTCTTCATCATAATAAAATCTATATGACATAATTAATATAATGGCAGAAAACAATATCGATAATACCGTTAAATTAGTAATACAAAACGACCCTCTCGACATAAACAATGAGAATCTTGAAAAGATTATGCGACAAAAAAATTATTATTATACACATATTTCACACAATGACGCTACCAGTCCTCGCCCAACCGAACTACCTTCGTTATCTCATGTCGCCCCACCACCCACACAACCCACTATTTTAAAAAAACGCTATATTGAAAATATAGCAGAGATCGACACTAGTTACAAACACAGAGAAGATGATTCTAAAAGTTTTGTTTCGGATGGTTTAGGCAGTGAACCCAGCGATTCCGGAACAGAAAACGATATCTATGATAAAATGGAGAGAGAAAATAGCGATGAAATATCACCGGGGATATACGAAATAGAGTATGATACAATACACCAAAATAAACATTTGGGTCAAGATAAAAAACTACACTACAAAAAACTGTCGTATAATGATGTACGACGACAAATAAATCATTCTTATGAACTAGACACCGTTCATCGATATTCATCGGCACTCGACATCTTAGCTAGCTATCTCAAAGGGCAAAAAATTATATATATGGAAACCCGGAATCAAACAACTCGTTTATTACATTATTTAATGATTCCTGCGATATTTCTCTCTACAGCATCCGCGGTAATACAATCCTCCTTAAAGCAACATCCCTATGGAGAATTGATGTTATCTTCGATCTCCGCCTTTGTTGCCCTACTGCTGTCCATTATAAATTATCTTAAGTTAGATGCGAGTGCCGAAGCACATAAAATATCAGCACATCAATATGATAAAATACAAACATATATTGAATTTCAGTCGGGACAAGTCCTACTTTTTAGTAACCCCATGCTAACCAGCGAAAATGTTTTAAGACAGTGGGATGAATACAAAAAGGTGATTTTGTTGTCCTGTCCTGTTCCCAAACGCAACAAAATCGAGTACAAAAAATGGATAGCGGAACAGCAACAAGAAAAGATTACCCAGATCTATCAGGAACGTCAAGAAGCTGAAACCAATATCATTAAGCAAATCAAGGAAGATATTAAAAATGTAGAAAAAAAAATATGTGAAATAAAAGGGACTAATCAGTTTATTATTCCCCGAACTATCCGTTACCGATATCCACTTATTTATAACACCAATATTTTTGCAATGATCAAAAAGATAGATGATTATAAAGCAAAAATACTCACTAATTTAAAAAATATTAAAAATGAAATACGGTTTATAAATGCTTTACAAAAAAAGAATAATTATGTAATCTCTCCTGAACATAGTTTACGTTTAAATAAACTCTTTCAAGAAAAGAAACAACTCATCGATACGGTCCTTTTCCTGAATACCGCATTCTCAATGATTGATAAGATGTTCCAGCAAGAGATTACCAATGCCGAGTTGCGAAAAAAGTTTTTTATCAATTTCTTAATTCGCGATATGATCACCACAATATGTCCCAATTTTTCAAAAGACTGGTGTTTACCTGCAAATTATATTCATCCTGAAAAGTGTGGTGGCGATATATTACATAAATTAATTGGGATTGAAAAAGAACTTGGAGAGAGAAATTAATCCATAAATAAAAATACCTAAGAAAAAACTGAGTTATCTCTAGTTTTTTGTTTTTTATTTTTTATTTTTTTGTTTTTCATTTTTTTTGATTTTTTGTTTTTTTGAGTTGTTGTTTGTGTAGTTTTACATTTCTGTTTTTGCGGGTGCTTCTACTTCCTCGCCATCAATGATAGACATCACATCGCGCTTAAGATCTTGTACATTTGCTGAGTACTCATCCAATGTCTTTGTCTTGCCCTCTTCGTCAAATCCCTCCATCGAGAAACGAAACACCTCCACCTTTTCACTCTGTCCAATACGATGACACCGTGCAACTGCTTGGTCCTCGACAGCCGGATTCCAGTGCGGACTGACAAAGTAAATTTCACTGAACTGTTGGAGGTTAAGCCCTTCGCAACCAGTTTGAATCTGCAGAATCAGGACATCACAGGAACTTTCCAAGATGGCAGTGCGGCGGCTCGTCTTGACACGCCCATCAAAAGTCTCCACGCTCATCCCCTCCCGCGTCAATTGATCCTTCAGGAAATCGATTTCACCCCGGAAATGGCAAAACACCAATTTGCCCCGACCATTGTCTTTGCGCGAGACAATCTTCTGTGTTACGGCATCCAATTTGCTAGAGGCAGTCATACCCCGAAACATCTCATCGCCATTCTCTACTGCACCGGTAATGACATAGTCCTTCATCCGGTGCGTCATCAGCGCTGGCATCACGCACATCTGGCGGGCACGAATTAGCAAGGCGAGGTGCGGCATATCAAGGTTGGCGATGGCGTTGTCAACCCGGCTCTTGTTGAGATGGCTAAACTGCAGCAACGAGTGAATATTCTCCGACAAGTCACGTTCCGCAGTAGACCCCCACGCCACGGTCTCGGTGGTGCAGTTCAGCTCCGGCAACTGAATCCCTGCCTGCATCTTTGTGCGCTTTTTGATGAAGTTCCGCACCAACGTCAAGAGGTTGTCGCTGTTAGAGTAGTATGCCCTTGGCAATCCCATCTGTTCGCAGAGCGAGTAGAAGTCGGACTTGCGATTTTGGATCGGCGTCCCTGTGACCAACCAGCGAATCTCCGCGTGGAGTTTGCGTGCACCCGCACCAATCGCAGTGCCGTCGTTGCGAAGATGATGAGCCTCATCATAGATCACGCGGTTCCACTCGATCTTGTGGAGAATGGTCGGTGACTCTTTCGTCTCGGCAACCGGAGTTGCACCTTGGCTTGCCTGGGCAAGCTTCTGGGCGTTCTGCTTTTTGAGGCCAGCCTTGGAACTCTTGGCGTCCGCAATGTGATGATAGGTTGTGATGACAACCCGAGCATCATTGAGATCCTCCAACGAATACTTATGACGCTCTTGACCGTGAAAGATGATCGGGTCATCCCCCGTCGTCGTGACATATGCCTTTTTCCACTGCTCCAACAAAGCACGGGGCACCACGATAAGGGTATGGGGCAACGGATTGCACACCATTGTCCCAATCATCTGGATGGTTTTTCCAAGACCCATCTCATCTGCCAGGAGACCACACCGCGCGGTGACCTGACGGTCTCCCACCGTGATGATGTGACCATAGCGTTCCTGCTGAAGAGCCCACTGCACACCCTCCCACTGATGCTCCTTCATCGCCAGCTGAGAACGCCCCAGGTATTCATTGAAACACTCCTCATCTTGGCGAAGCTCGGCTTTTTTGCAACGGACAAATCCGAGGCTGTCGAACACACTGGGGTACATCGTCGAGTTGACGTCGGTAACGGACATATTTGCGGTAGCTTTAGATAGAACGATAACGGATATATTGTATATTTGTTATCAGGCAGTCCATCAAAACTAAAAAAAGGATTTCAATTTTTTAATGACATCAATATAAATAATCAAGCATAATTTATATTTATATTTATGAATTAGTTAAAAACCAATAAAATTGAATGATAACTAATTATATTATATTACGACATCACTATCAATTACCACATAAATTACGATGATTAGCAACTACCATATCCATAAAATTACCTTGATCATCACTAGTCATATCCTATTGATGTATCTAGTGGCGGATGCCAATAACAAATTACAGACATCAGAGCATATCATATATTACATCAGTTTATTTATTACGACCTATGCCATCGAATTTTGTGCGGTGATACGCACTACAAACTACAATATCCGGCGGCAAATGAATGATTGCCATATCTTGTTACCCTTAGTGTGTGTGCCCGTGGCATTCGCCTCGATGTTTATCATTGGTTTCACAATTTACAATATCGTCACCACAATGCGTGTAATGACCTTTATTGGATTTGCGGTGATGTGGTGCCTCTATCATAAAAATTTCAGTTGTCTTATTCCGCTGGCCATCAGTTACGTGCCCATCGTACCAGCACTCTTGCACGTCAACGTAATTGTGGGGGCTATTCTTTTAGTAAATTACAACAGTCGTGTTCTGAGACACCGCCGAGATTAGTATCTGAAAAATCCTTTCAATTTTATAACTATTAAATATAAATCGAGTAATACCGTAATTTTTTTTAATAATATTAAATCTGCGGTAAGTATAAATGGGAAGATATCGTACATTAAGCCGGTTACCAGAGACGGCTTCCTATAATGATTACTATCAAAAAAAGAATAGTATATCCACCTTGAAATATGCCCGAAGCATCGTTAATACCAAGAAAGATACCGACAATTTCAAATTGAATTGTTGTAAGACAACCCCCGTAAATAGTGCGTGTTGTTACATTGCAGTATTTCAGAGCTATGCGAGTTTGATGCGTCTTCTCAAACAACAGGCCTATTTTGATAATAAATGTTACTATCCTGCAGATATTCCTTTAACCTTAATGAATGGTTTAAAAAGCGAGGTCTGCTTTGATGATTTTTATAAATCGGTTCATAATTACGCCGAAGGTAACTGCAATGAATTACATCTTCGAAATGTAAATAGTTGCACTGAAAAATTAGGACAGATGTTTCCCTATGGCTATTTTAATAACACACATAAAGCTCCCAATATGAACCTTAAACGCAAATTATATTTAAAATGTGATAAAAGAGAGCAATGCCCAACATATGTATACTGTCAATGCCAAAAATCAACAACCGAAGAACAGCAAAAATGTAGTTGCAAAGAATACAGTATAGTATTTCCCTATAACGATGAATTTATAACCTACACAATATCAGGATGCAACTCACCCGAACTATATAATTACTTTAACAATCCCTATAATGACCCTAATAAATCATACGCTGCTTACGTGCAAAGGAGAGATATGGGGAAAAAAATACAAAAAGAGTCTTATAAAGTTTTCAGTAAGTTTAATACCGGGTCATAATACTGTATACGATACTATATTATATTATACTATATTATAGTATACTATAGTAATGGTATGTCATAAATGTAATAAATGTTGCAACACCAAAAAGAAAATGCAAAAACCTCGTTCTATTGATAGTATTTGCCGACCACGCAGCGATTGTTGTAATCACGGTTATGTTGGACATCATACATCCATATCGAGATGCTGCGTTGACAATAGAGATCACTATGCACACGAAGATTATGAAAGCGGAGCTTGTAGTGGATCATCGCACCACGATTGTAGTCATGACCATCATAACAATTGTCATAACGATTGTCACTATGACTGTCACGATAATTGTTACCAAGACCATCACGATTATTCTTGCGATGACCATTATCATAATGATTGTCACTCAAATTCTTCTTGTGCTAATGGACAAGGATCATCGTCTCCTTCCACTAATTGTTTACCCGAGAATTTTACTGGGGATGTTTTATCCTTTACCGATAGCACTATACCCGGAAGTAACTTTTTAGCATATAAAATACCAACCTTAGACTCTGACACGGTATCCTTTGATGTCCAGGTATTCCGAACAAAAGATACGGTTGATCATCCGATACCCTCTGGTAATTATGCCGAGGATGTCAAAATAGCTATTTTAGAAATACTGTCCCCCACATCTTTCAAAGTTATTCAAATAAATAACCTAGATGATATATTATCTTCTTCCACCACTACCCTTACATCATCATCCATCACCTATA
>PBNF01000030.1 GCA_002722995.1 Legionellales bacterium
AATATTAATGTGGGTTTATTTGCTTACCCGACTTTAATGGCAGCTGATATTTTATTGTATCGTACGAACCTTGTTCCGGTCGGAGAAGATCAAAAACAACATTTAGAGTTAGCGCGAGATTTAGCACAACGATTTAATCATCGATTTGGGCCTATTTTAGAAGTGCCTGAGCCTTACATTATGCCAGTAGGGGCTCGTATCATGAGTTTACAGAACCCTAATAAAAAAATGTCAAAATCTGATGAAAACCAAAATAGTTTTATTGCGCTACTAGATCCACCTCATCGAATTTCAAAGAAAATTAAGCGAGCGGTGACCGATACTGAAGCTTCAGTTGCATCAGACCCTAATCGTCCCGGCATTTCAAATCTGGTGGAGCTCTATTCTGCTTTTTCAGGGCAATCTACTGAAAGCATTGAGCATCAATACCAAGGTCAGGGTTATGGTGTATTCAAAGCTGATTTGGCTGATTTAGTGATTGCGGAATTTGAACCGATTCAAAGACGATTTAATGAGTTGATGAATGATCAAGGGCAGTTATTAACATGGATGAAAATAGGTGCTGAGCGTGCCAATGCTCGAGCCTATGAAACCCTTCATGTTGTGACAAAGGCCATTGGATTGGTTGTACCATCATCATGACCACTAAAACTTTTTTATTTTATGACATTGAAACCAGCGGTTTAAATAAAGCATTTGATCAAGTGCTTGAATTTGCTGCTATTCGAACAGATGCAGCGCTTAATCCTATTGAAACCCATGAGTGTCTTGTTCAGGTCTCTCGAGACACCTTACCTGATCCGCATGCAGTATTGGTACATCATTTAACCCCTCAAGCATGTGCCAATGGTCAAGTCGAATCGGATGCCATCCGCTTCATTCATCGTTTAATGAATCAACCCGGCACGATCAGCTTAGGGTATAATACATTAGGATTTGATGACGAATTTCTCAGGTTTTCATTTTTTAGGCATTTATTAACCCCTTATACACATCAGTACGCTCAAGGTTGTGGTCGTGCAGATTTATACCCCATGGTGTTGATGTATTATTTATTTAGACCCAATCAGCTTAAGTGGCCTCGAACTGAACAAGGGGTTTCAATGAAGCTAGAAGCCTTAAATTCTGAAAATCAATTGGCTTCAGGTCGTGCGCATACAGCTTTAGCTGATGTGGAAGCCACTCTGGCGCTGGCACAAAAGCTTTACCAAGATCAAGCAATGTGGTCGTATTTGCTTGGCTATTTTGATAAACAAACAGCGCTCAAGCGTTTGAGTGATTTGCCTCAGGTTGAAGGTTTTTCAAAAGGTCAGGTTGGAGTGTGTGTTGAGGGCGCTTTGGGGGCATTGAACCAATTTCACGCACCTGTATTGATTTTAGGGATGCATCAAGTTTATCGCAATCAATGTGTCATGTTGCGCTTAGATCGTAAGCGATTATCTACATTGGATTACACTGACTTGAATGAAATTCAAGCGTGTATGCTTCGCAAAAAAATTTCAGAGTCAATCGTAGCGCCCTTGAATCGTTTTGAATCCTATTGGGACGATGAGCGACGACAACTGATTCAAGATAATCTTAAATGGTGTGCGCAGGCTATAGCGCCTATTCAGTCTATTGCTGAATATTGTACAGGTTTGACGTACCCCAATGTTCCTGACTGCGATGCCAGCGCTGCATTGTATCAAGTTGATTTTCCGGACCAGGCTTTAATCCTTCAATATCATGAATTTTGGAAATATTCTTTTTCAGAAGCCTCTGTTTTAATATCTGGATTTCCTGAGCATGCGCGTCAATGTGCAGAGCGGTTATTATGGCGTCGCCCAGAAGCTTTAGAAACAGGATGGAGTTCTCCAACACTTAATCAATACCTTGCAGGTTTAAAAGGTCACGCATCAAATGAACGCGTTGATTACACTGGGCGGATTGCAAGAACCGCTCAAATGGTACGAACACAGATTCAAACTTGTTATGATCAATCTTCAAAAGAGCAGCAACGTTTGTTAGATCAATTATCAGATTGGTTGAAAGTGACTTGGGCTGTCTAATCCTCTCAATAGAGCCTGTTTTTCAATTGATGCAGCGTCGATAAAATTGATATGTGAGGATGATGTTCAAGGTATCAGTGATGGGTTCTTTCGGGTGAGCTTTTCAAATCAGTGTATGATTAAGATCGATCCATTTTAATTTGAATCGTTAAGCCTTCATGGTCTTATGAGAGATATGATATATGAGATAATGGTTTACAAGTGGATCATCGACTTTCATACTATAGGTTCGGTGAACATTCAGTGAGGGGGCTTATGAAAGCTTTGTATTATGGTTTAATATTAGGCTTATCCAGCCTAGGATATGCTTCAGAGACCATACAATCTGTTGCAGATCAACCTGTTGCAGATATTTTTAATCATTTAACCGTTGATACAGCACCGACTGAGCGATTACCGATGAAGGAACGTCGTGTTAAGCAGGTTGGGCATATACAATTGCAGTTGGCTTCAAAGTCTAATGTAGATGTGCCTGCTGGAGAGCATATTCCAGCATTGCATGCTGTCTCAATATTAGATGGTTTAGTATTTGTAGAGCAGCATGCAGGTCATTGGCAAGTCAAATCATTGCCAAAAACCTGCCAAGTTACAGTGCCTTTAGGAACAATTTTAGAGATTCAGGGGCGCATTGATGCACAGTATCAGTTACATTCAATCCGTTGTATCTCAAGGCCACATGTGCCTGATCGCAGCATGGCTCAACAGATGGCTCGACCGACTTATGCATCCACTCAACCTCAATCAGCTTAAGGTTTTAGATGCAAGTTCAATCAACCATGCTGCCGCTAGGAACCCTTGCACCTGATTTTGAATTACCTGATATGCACCTTTTATCAGGGATACAATCATTCCAAGACCTCAAAGGAGAACAAGGTACCTGGATAATGTTTTGGTGTAATCACTGCCCATTTGTTCGCCATATTCAAAGTGTTGTGATCCAGCGGGCTCAATATTATATTGATCAAGGGATTGGGGTCATTGCTATCAGTTCAAATGATGCCGGTCAGTTTCCAGAAGATGGACCCCAAGCGATGAAAGTTTGGGCTCAAACGCATGCTTATCCTTTCCCCTATTTATATGACGCTTCACAAAATATTGCACGTGCTTACCAAGCCGCCTGCACGCCAGATTTTTACTTATTTGATGCAAATGATCGATGTGTATATCGAGGTCGTTTTGATGCATCAACACCTCACAATGAGGTCTCAGTGACGGGTATTGATTTATGCACAGCAATCGATCAGTTATTGGAAGGCCAGGTGCTAGATACTGATCAATATCCAAGCATAGGGTGCAATATCAAATGGAGAGCAGTAACTGAATCTTCTTAATCGAGTATTGACTGAGAGCGTATAAGCGGATCTATTGGCTCATGTTTAGAGCGTTAACATGAACGAATACAGAGTTTAATGAGCCTTTGATTCATTGGGGCGGATGAATGTTTATATTTAAATCAATCTTTTGAGGCTGCTTTTAATGATTCATCAGTGCTTGGGTCATCGATATGAAAATATATTGATTAATGTTATATTTAGATCAGATGAATGGTCTTATCGGTCAGTCTAAGATTAGGGTTTTACTTTCAGTTTGAACGCTCGATGTTCGTGCTGGGTTATGATAGATCTTTTTTAAATTGAATGCATTGATTAGATCAAATGCTCTATTGTATCGATGATTTAGAGATAATATTCCCAGTGCTTTCAATGCACAATCATGCTGTCATTAACCAATGATTTAAAAAGTACAAATGATATTCGTGAGTGTGCTGATGGAAGCGCGTGAATGTTTACTAAGTGATTGACGGTGGAGGCTCAAGTCGTCAGGTGTTTCAAGATAAACGTTATCATTGAGTGTATTTGAATCAAAATGTTCAAATAGCGTGTGGGGTGTTACATCAATTGAATATTGTGATTTAAGGTTAAATATTTTTAGAGTCAGAAAAGTTAAAAGACACTCGGTGCAGCAGTATAGTACTCACATTCAACATGAAAGCTTAAATGAATCTTTCAGATGATCCTCAATACACTGAGTATGAAGCTGTAAAATCAGCTCGTTGGGTAATGATGAGCTCACGACTCAAGGGATCAGTGCCTGTGATCAAGTTATAGCAGACGCTCAACAAGAAGCCCATTCGTTTGGAAAATAGTTAAAGTATATATCAGCCATGCCTCAGAGTGATTGACACCAAGGTGTTCTAAGTATTGATAGGGTCTTGCGTGCCATAACGAACTGATAATATCGTATATTCGATAGGGCCGGAAGGTGCATTCACTGTAACCACTTCATCAATCCATTTTCCAACAACTGCACGTGCAATCGGAGATGTGACAGAAATTTTCCCCTCATTAACATCGGCTTCTGATTCACCCACAATGGTGAAAATTTTTTCTTCATCAGTGTTAATGTTTTCTAACGTTACAGTACTTCCAAAGATAACTTTGCCTTCATTTTTCATTTTTGTGACGTCAATGACCTGAGCTCGGCCAATGGTGTCTTCAAGTTTTGAAATTTTAGCTTCAATTAAACCTTGTTGATCTTTTGCTGCGTGATATTCTGCGTTTTCTTTAAGATCTCCAAGTGCACGAGCACGTGCGATGGCATCGGCAATGGCTGGGCGCTCAGTGTGTTTGAGTTGATTGAGTTGTTCACGTAAAGCGGTTATGCCGTTGGGAGTGATCGGAATACGTTGTAAAGTGTTCAAAAGGATCTCCTGTGATGATTCATTCAGGTTGATAAAAAAAGAGTATAGCGGATTGTATAAGGCTTACAAGATAAAAATAAAAGATTGATTTGAGCCATTTTATACCTGATTGAATGGTTAATAATGCCATCATTCACACTTCATTGAGTGGGAGGCGTTGGCTTGAAAAATTGAGTCATGTGTTCAAACCACCGCTTAGATTTTGGGGTGTGATGAGTGCGGTCATCTTTTAACAAAGCTTGAAAATCTCTTAGATGTTGTTTTTGAACAGCATTTAACTTAACAGGCGTTTCAACATTCACTCGACATAATAGATCGCCAGCATGTGCCTTTCGTGTTTTAGGAAACCCTTTTCCACCCAATCTAAATACACTGCCAGATTGTGTTTCAGCTGGAATTTTAAGCTTGACCTTTCTATTTAAAGTAGGCACTTCTATCTCTCCACCCAAACTTGCTGTGACAAAATCAATGGGCACTTCAGATGTCAGATGTTGGCCTTCACGTTTGAAAATAGGGTGCGGTTTAATACGAATTTGAATAAATAAATCACCATGAGGGCCTTGGTTAGCGCCTGCTTCGCCTTTTCCTGTTAATCGCATTTTCTCGCCATGATCAATGCCAACAGGAATTTTAATAGCGAGTGTTTTCCGTTTTTCTGAACGGCCTGCACCTCCGCAACCCTCACAAGGTTGCTCAATGCTTGAGCCACGTCCATAGCAATTGGGGCAAGTTTGCTGCAAGGTCAGAAAGCCTTGTTGTAAATGTATTTGGCCTGAACCTTGACAGCGCTGACATTGAGTCGGTGAGGTGCCTGGTTTGCATCCGCTGCCACTACAGGATTCACAGTGCTCTAGGGTGCTGATTTCAATTCTTTTTTCTGTCCCATGAACGGCTTCACTCAGTTCAATTTCTAACGTATACATTAAGTCATTGCCGCGCTGAGTGCGCTGGGCTTGGCTTTGAGCACGGCCACCGCCAAAAATATCACCAAAAATATCGCCGAAAATATCACCTAAATCAGCTGAGAAGTCTGGCCCAGGACCACCTGATCCCCCCATATGTGCTGCACTATGGCCAAATTGGTCATAGTGTGCGCGCTGTTGTTCATTGGATAGGGTTTCATAAGCTTCTTTAGCCGCTTTGAATTTATTTTCAGCATCTTGATCACCAGGATTCCGATCAGGATGATGCTTCATTGCAAGTCGCCTAAACGCTTTTTTAATTTCATCTTGTGTCGCATTGCGGGATACATTCAACGTTTCGTAATAATCTTGTTTAGCCGTCATGTTAAATTCCTGGTCATTGATATCGTGCTATTGAATATCGAACAAAGGCTTGCAGTCAATCACTACAAGCCTTTGTTGTGGGATGCTTACTTGTCTTTTGAATCGTCGACTTCTTCAAACTCCGCATCAACTGTCTCTTCATTTTGAGATGTTTCTTCTGTATTAGATTCAGCTGATTCATCTGTATTGGATTTTTGAGCATAAGCGCGTTCCATGATGGGAGAAGAAGCCTCTGAAAGTGCTTGAATTTTAGCATCAATGTCTGAAGTGTCCTCTGCTTTTGTGGCTTCTTTAAGAGCTTCAATTGCAGCATCTACTGAAGCTTTCTCATCTTCTTTGACTTGATCGCCTAAATCTTTCATGGCTTTTTCAGTGGCATGAATGAGTGCATCCGCTTCATTACGCTTGGTGGTCAGTTCATGAAATTGACGGTCACTTTCTGCATTCTCTTCAGCATCTTTGATCATTTTTTCAATTTCTTCATCAGATAACTTTCCAGATGATTGAATGGAGATTGATTGTTCCTTATTTGTTGCTTTATCTTTTGCAGAGACATGTAAGATGCCGTTCGCGTCAATATCAAAAGTTACTTCAATTTGAGGCATGCCACGTGGTGCAGGTGGAATGTCATTTAAATCAAATCGTCCTAACGATTTATTAGCATCCGCACGTTCACGTTCACCTTGTAAGACGTGTACAGTTACAGCTGTTTGGTTGTTCTCAGCGGTTGAAAAGACTTGTGATGTTTTTGTTGGAATAGTGGTATTCTTTTTAATCAATGAAGTCATCACACCGCCCATGGTTTCAATACCCAATGAGAGGGGAGTGACATCGAGCAATAAAATGTCTTTAACATCACCGGATAATACGCCTGCCTGAATGGCGGCACCTAAAGCAACCGCTTCATCAGGATTGACATCACGTTTAGGGTCTTTTCCAAAAAACTGACCCACGGCTTCCTGAACTTTTGGCATACGTGTTTGGCCACCTACAAGAATGACATTATTGATTTCTGACAATTTAATGCCAGCATCTTTAATAGCCACTTTACAAGGTTCAATACTGCGTTGAATAAGGTGCTCAACTAACGCTTCAAGTTTAGCGCGTGTGACTTTCATTTTAAGGTGTTTAGGACCTGAGCTATCAGCTGTGATATAAGGTAGGTTGACATCTGTTTGCGCTGTAGATGATAGGTCAATTTTGGCTTTTTCAGCAGCTTCTTTGAGGCGTTGCATGGCTAAAGGATCTTTTGATAAATCAATGCCTTGTTCTTTCTTGAATTCAGAGACAAAATGATCAATTAAACAATGGTCAAAATCTTCACCACCTAAGAAAGTGTCTCCATTGGTGGCTAAAACTTCAAATTGATGCTCACCATCAACATCTGCGATCTCGATGATTGAGATGTCAAATGTACCCCCTCCAAGGTCATACACAGCAATTTTTCGATCACCTCGTTGCTTATCCATGCCATAAGCCAGTGCGGCAGCTGTAGGTTCGTTAATGATGCGTTTAACATCAAGTCCTGCAATACGGCCGGCATCTTTGGTGGCTTGACGCTGAGTGTCATTAAAGTAAGCAGGGACTGTCACAACAGCATCGGTCACTTCATGTCCTAAGTAAGCTTCTGCAGATTCTTTCATGTTTTTAAGAATTACGGCTCCAAATTGTTCAGGTGACCATTCTTCTTCTTTGCCTTTGTGGTTGACGATAAAGCGAACGTCGCCTTTTTTGCCGGCTTTAATCTTATAGGATACTTTACAGTCTTGGACGACTTTATCTTGATATAAATGCCCCATGAATCGCTTAGTTGCGTAAAATGTTTGCTCTGGGTTAGTCGCCGCTTGGTTGTAAGCAGCCGTTCCAACCATTAACGTGTCTTCGTCACCAAATGCAACAAATGAGCGGGTGGTACGTTGTCCTGATTGATTTTCAATAATACGAGGTTTTCCACCTTCCATCACGGCGACGCATGAGTTAGTGGTTCCAAGATCGATGCCGATCGTTGTTGAAGTTGACATAATCTTCTCCTTTAATGTTGTACAAATGAAGCAGGGTCTTTGACCGTTAAATATTAAGATGGGGGCATTTTTAAATAAAACAAGTCAAATCAATTGAAAGGCTTTAAGAGGCCTGGAGTTTTGGCATCATTGAGCCACCATCACTAAAGCGGGACGAATCGCACGGTCTTTCAGTCGATACCCTGTTTGCAACACTTGAGTAACGGTTTTACTGGGTTGATCACTGTTGGCATCCGTTCCAATGGCTTCATGGAAATGAGGGTCAAAAGGTTGGTTCAGTGGTTGAATGGGGTAGACGCCTGACTTTTCTAATGTTTCAAGAAAGAGGGTAAGTGTCAGTTGTAAACCTTCTACAATTGGGCCAGCTACTTCATGTGTACGGGTGCTATCTGGGCAATTTTCAATGCCTTTTTCTAAACTGTCGAGTACAGGTAGGAGTGATTTAATTAAGTTTTGGTTGCTGAATTGGCGAATATTGGCAATCTCTTGTTCTGCACGTTTTCGAGCATTATCAGCATCTGCTTGGCTGCGTGCACACAGGGTTTTGAGGCGTTCAATTTCTTGGGTCAGTGTTTGATTTTCTGCTTGAAGCGCATTGATTTCGGCTGATGAGTCTGTATGGGCCTGAGAGGGATTGGGATTCAAGTCATCCGCTGATGTGGTCTGTGGGTTGAGCGATTCAGATGAAGGCATTTCATCAATAGGCGGGGTATTTTGAGTCATGGTCTAAATCCTAACTATTTTAAAGATCAGTCTAGTATTTTTAACATATGATTCAAATAGGGTTCAACTGATTTGAGTTGATTTTGTTTCAGTTGATTAAAACCCGTTGATGATGGAGAGATCATCTTTTAATTGATCGGCTGTAAATTGAGTCCTGAGTATCGTGGTTTGAACTTAAGGTTGAGGATGTGATCTTTGAGTCGATGTGATTTAATATTGCTTTTTTAAATCTTTCTTACACTGAATCAAGGGTTTTTAATCATAAGTTTAAGTGTTTTGATCAGATCATTTAGCGTGCTGGATAGTTTTA
Source organism: Legionellales bacterium (assembly GCA_002722995.1). GTDB lineage: Bacteria > Pseudomonadota > Gammaproteobacteria > Comchoanobacterales > Comchoanobacteraceae > UBA729. The sequence continues at coordinate 9,090 of PBNF01000030.1, forward strand.
ATTGTGAAAAATATATGAGGTTTTAAATCAGATTCAATTCAGCCTTTTTTATGGATGTGAGCGTATTTTAAGACAGGTAGGGAGTATTTAAAACCTTGGTCAAGCTTGTGCAGTGAGTCTAAGCTGAAATGCTTTGTTTGAATGAAGGGGGCTTGCTGATTTAAATTGAATGGATGATATCGATGAAATAGAATCATGCAAGTATATTGTCTTAAACCTTGTTCCGTTGATTCAATGATCTAGAGATGATTTTAACAGTTCAATTGAGTGTATGATCATCATCATAAGATCAGTCACAGAATAAACTTCAATTTTTTTGAATTTTAGTTAAAATGATATTCATTTAATTAAAAAGTATATCATGATGACAATGAACCAAAAGACATTAGATGCATTATATTGGCTCGTGTTGGAGCTACAACACAACAAGTATTTAGTTAATATGCGCACCGCTTTCAGTCGGGTAGATGATTCTATTGTGGCTATGAGGAATAGACCGATCGAGGTTGCATGTGCTATACCGAGTGAATCATTTGGCATCATTATTCGTATTGAAAGTGAATCAGAAAAATCCATAAATCTATGGAAGATTCATGGAGACCTCAAGGTGCCGTTTGAATCTCAACATCCCATGCATCAAGCCGTTCTCATCAAGACAATCCAAGCCATTACAAGCATCGGCCCTCATGAAATTATTACGAATCGTTCCAATGGGTGTGATGCCATGAATACTGAAATTCAAGCATTGGGCTTTAATCTTGAGTTTGATGTACAGGATGAGATTATTCATAAAAGTTTTATTGATTTGAAAGGCTATGTTAAATCGTATTATTGTCTAGAGGCCTTCAAGTATTTGAAATTAATGATTTCAGGGGGATGTGTGTCTATGTCAATCCAGGTGTTATCTCATCTTAAGGAAGTGAATGGCATCGGTGATCTTTTGACTCAAATCATGGAGATGAATCTTCTAACATGGGGATACGGTTTGATCTTGGTTTTTGGAGTGTGGGGGACTCTACATTACGTGATGAATCCGGGGTCGTGTCTTAGATGCTTTGAATATTTGTCCATGTGTGAAGCCCCTTTAAGTATAGAGGCAGTACCACCAAAACAGGGGGAGACTCAATTTACATGGTTTCAAAAATCAGAGCCAATACGATAAAGCGTGCTTTTAAATTGCATTATATCATCATCAAAGTGTACTATTTTTACTTAAGTGTTAGGTGAGCTATGCGTCTATTCAATACCCTTAAAACCTGGTTAACCCTTCAGTGTTGTTTATGTGTTGCTTTGCTGATATCTAGTTTTGCATTGGAGTACTTATTTCATTTGGTGCCTTGTGTCTTGTGTCAGCTTCAGCGATGTGTTGTGTGCATCTTATGTGTGACAAGTTTGATGATGCGTTTGACCTATCTCAAGCGACGTCTTTTTTTAATCATCAGTGCTGTCATGGGGGTGTGGATTTTGATTGGATTGGGTTTGGCAATCCGACATATTTATTTGCAATATCAGCCCTTAGGTGAAATAGCTACCCATTGTTTGCCCAGTTTGAGGGTAATGCTCACTTGGTTGCCGTGGTCAACGGTTTGGGCACAGCTGATGCAAGGAGATGGTGTGTGTCATACGGTAACCTTTAAGTTTTTGGGATTAACGTTGCCCATGTGGTTGGCGTCTGCTTATGCTGTGCTGATGATATTATGGGGGTATTTGTTGGCGCACAAAGATCATCGTGAAGCACATTGAATGGGGGCTTGATTGAGCATAAGCCACTTGATGCCAACTTGATCAAAAGCCACTTGAATGCGCGTATGAGCATCTTGGCCTTCATAATTGAGTACCGTACCGTTTCCAAAATAAGTATGTTGAATCTGTGATCCAAGGGGATAAGGTCTATTAAGTTCAACGGATTGAGGGAGGTGATGAGGGTGTTGGTTGAAGGCACTGGATGAGTTGGAAAGAGTTGGGGTTTGATGAGACATACGAACAACATCGAGTAAGTTGTCTGGAATTTCTGAAATAAATCGAGAAGGGCGTTGAAAGGTTTCTTGTCCATGGAGACGGCGGCACTCTGCTTGAGAAAGATGTAATGAGCGCATCGCACGTGTAATGCCAACATAGCATAATCGGCGCTCTTCTTCGAGTTGTTTAGGGTCTTGCAAGCACATTTGATGAGGAAATAAACCTTCTTCTAATCCAACCAAAAATACTGTTGAGAATTCAAGCCCTTTAGACGCGTGTAGTGTCATCAGTTGAACAGATGATTGAGTGTTATTTTCATTTAAATCGCCTTGATCCAAGGAAATGTTAGCTAGGAAATCAACTAGAGGTGGTAGGGCTGTGTTTTGAGGGGTGTAATGACGTGTTGCATGAGCCAGTTCATGCAAATTGTCGACTTTAGATTCTCCACGATGACTGCGGTCTTTTTGCATGGCTTCAATCAAGCCTGAGTGTTCGCTGATATGGGCGCATACTTCAGATAATGATAATGTTTGTGTGTCATGATCTAATGCGTCAATTAAGTGTAGAAAAGCCTGTAGTGCTTGATGCCCACGTGCAGGCAAGGTTTGATTCTGAATGCAGTGCTCTGCAGCATCCCAAAGGCTTATGTTTTGAGCGCGTGCGGTATCTCTTAAATGGGCTAATGTACTGTGCCCAATGCCTCGTGTGGGAGTGTTGACAATACGTTCAAAGGCGCCATCATCTGATCGGCTCACGATCAATCGAAGGTAGCCCAAGGCATCTTTAATCTCTGAGCGTTCGAAGAAACGTAATCCTCCATAAACCCGATAAGGAATTGCGGCGCGTGTTAGCTGCTCTTCAATCACACGTGATTGAGCATTTGAGCGGTATAAAATAGCCATGTCCGATAAAGGCAAGCCTTCTGATTGAGCTTTTTGAATTTGATGACAAATGTATTGTGCTTCATCAAATTCGTTATAAGCATGATACAGTTTAATGCGCTCACCTTCATGGCCTTCAGTCCATAAGTTTTTCCCCATACGTTCTGCATTGCAAGCAATCAGATGATTGGCTGCATTTAAAATGGTGGCTGTAGATCGGTAATTTTGTTCAAGTCGAATGATTTCAACAGGTTGGAAATCTCTTTTAAAGGTTAAGAGATGGTCCATTTTAGCGCCACGCCAACTATAGATGGATTGATCATCATCTCCTACAGCAGTGATCCGTGTGTGAGGTCCACACAAGTTTTTAATCCAACGATATTGTAATGTATTGGTGTCTTGAAACTCATCAATGAGTAGATGTTTAAATCGTTGATGATAGTGCTGTCGTAGGGTTTCAAAGGTTTCAAAGCATTCAACTGTTTTCAGTAACAACTCTGCAAAATCAACACAAGCACTTTGTTGGCAGTGGCTTTCATAAGCATGATAAATCATCCCCATGGTTTGTGCATAGTGAGTGGTTTCTTGAAAAGCTTGCGCAGCCCGAATCCCTTGTTCTTTGAACTGATTGATGATGGCTTGTGTTTTTTTTGCAGGCCACTGTGCTTCATCAAGATTCATCTGTTTTTGAATTTTTTTCAATAGACGGTGTTGGTCGTCTTGATCTAGGATTTGAAAATGTTCAGGCAGCCCGGCAATATCATGGTGTTGTCTGAGTAAGCGATGGCACAGGCTATGAAACGTCCCGCACCACAAACCTGGAAGGGGTTGATCAAGGGTTTGTTCAATCCGGTAACGCATTTCTTTTGCCGCTTTATTGGTAAAGGTGACTGCCATGATTTCATATGGGGAGGCTTGCTCAGTTTGCATCAGCCAAGTGCAACGTTTAACCAATACCCCTGTTTTTCCACTTCCGGCGCCTGCCACCACCAAAGTATGGCGGCTCTCAGATGTGACAGCTGCATGTTGTTCGGTATTTAATGTATCAAGTAAAGTACTCATAAATAGTGCGCTTATAGTAGGAGTCTTTCATTATGTTAGGGAAGCCTCATTCATTTGTCCATTTTAATATTCAATCCTTTGAAGAGGGTTTGGGTGATATTGAAGTGAAAAATAATATTTTTTTTGATGATTTAGTACTTTTTCATGCCGATGGGATTGACCTGAAGGGTTGATGGCGCTAATCTTAGTCCATTGTGTGGGCCGTTAGCTCAGCTGGTAGAGCACCGGACTTTTAATCCGTTGGTCGTGCGTTCGAATCGCACACGGCCCACCATACCGTTTTGATTCAACTCAAAAGAGTCTATTGTGGATTTTGATATCAGTGAACAGCTTAATCGAATTAAATCCTTAGAGCAGCGTTTGTCCGCGCTTCGGGGGTATCTTTGACTATGACCAAAAAAAATCTGAGCTCATTCAAGTAGAAGCTGAATTAACGTCTGAAGCCATTTGGTCTCAGCCTGAGCGTGCAAAATCACTGGGTCAATCACGCGCTCAGCTTGAAGTGGTTGTGCATGCAATTGAGTCAATTGAAAGTCAACTGAATGATTTGCCTGAATTACTTGTATTGAGTGCTCAAGAAGAAGACCTTGAATCATTGAATGCCATGATCGATGAAGTAGAAGCATGTCAGACATGCATTGATCAACTTGAGTTTCAGAGAATGTTCACTGATCCAATGGATCCCAATCATTGTTACTTAGATGTGCAAGCTGGATCCGGAGGCACTGAAGCGCAGGATTGGGCGCAGATGTTATTGAGAATGTACATGCGTTGGACTGAACATCGAGGCTTTAAAGTCAAGCTGATTGAGCAATCGATGGGAGAAGTCGCCGGGATTAAAAGCGCAACTTTGCATGTGATAGGTGATCATGCTTATGGTTGGCTGCGCACAGAAACGGGAGTTCATCGACTGGTTAGAAAATCACCTTTTGACAGTGGTGCAAGACGCCATACTTCATTTGCTTCGGTTTTTGTGTCGCCTGAAATTGACGATGATATTGAGATTGATATTAATCCAGCTGATTTAAGAATTGATACTTATCGATCAAGTGGTGCAGGAGGGCAGCACGTCAATACAACAGACTCTGCCGTACGCATCACCCATGTGCCCACTAATATTGTGGTGCAATGTCAAAGTGATCGATCTCAACATAAAAATAAAGCACATGCCCTTAAACAGCTTAAAGCGCGTTTATATCAGCATGAATTATCTGAGCGGATGGCATCACAGCGCGCGCTTGAGGATCATAAAGCAGATATTTCGTGGGGCAGCCAAATTCGATCTTATGTATTAGATGCATCACGCATTAAAGATTTACGAACGGGCGTTGAGGCCACCGATACACAAAAAGTGTTAGACGGAGGACTTGATATGTTTTTAGAAGCCAGCCTTAAAGCAGGGGTGGGTTCAATAGTAGAGTAGAGGCTCCAATGACTGAATCAACACTAGGCCATGATGACTTACATGACGTTCGACGTCAAAAATTAGCCCAATGGCGAGTCGATACACAGGCCTATCCGAATGGCTATGTGCCATCCCACCAAGCGAAGCCGTTATATGATGAGTATCGTGATGTTGACCGAGAGACATTATCACAACGTGCTATTGAGGTCATTCTGTGTGGACGAATGATGACGCGACGATTAATGGGTAAAGCAAGTTTTGTGCATATTCAAGATGGATCGGGTCATCAATTTCAAATTTATTTGCGTGCTCAAGATTTACCCCAAGGTTGTTATGATGCGTTTAAACAGTGGGATCTAGGCGATATTCTTTATGTGAAAGGAGTATTGTTTCGTACTCAAACGGATGAATTAAGTTTAGCCGCAAGTGAAGTGGTTCTCTTAAGTAAAGCCCTTTGGCCCATGCCGGACAAATTTCATGGTTTGCAGAATCATGATGTGCGATATCGTCAACGTTATTTAGATCTCATGGTGAATCCTGAAGTGCGTACCGTATTTGTGCAGCGAGCTGCAGTGGTGGCACATCTTCGGGCCTACTTAACTCAGCAAGGATTTATGGAAGTTGAAACACCGATGATGCAGCCTTTAGCGGGAGGTGCGTGTGCAAAGCCTTTTCAGACACATCATAATGCGTTAGACCTGCCTTTATATTTAAGGATTGCCCCTGAGCTGTATTTAAAGCGCCTTATTGTCAGTGGTTTTGACCGAGTCTTTGAGTTGAATCGTAATTTTAGAAATGAGGGGATTTCAACGCGACATAACCCAGAATTCACCATGGTTGAATTTTACCAGGCATATGCAGATTATTTAACATTAATGAGCCTGACCGAAGATTTGTTGCGCACAGTCATTCAAGCTGCATTAGGAACATTAACCTTTGAATATCAAGGACATATATTAGATTTTTCAAAGCCCTTTGAACGTTTGACAATGACTGAAGCAATCTTAAGGCAGCACCCTGATTTAACCCTTGAGCAGTTACAAGATCATGGTGCAATTTATGTATGGGCTCAGCAACAAGGCTGTGTGGTGAATGAAACCTTGTCAGTGGCGGGCATTCAAATGGAGATTTTTGAGAAAACGGTTGAGAAGCAATTGTTTAATCCTACATTTATTACGGCTTATCCTTCAGAATATTCGCCTCTTGCGCGACGTAATGATGAAGATCCTAGTATAGCCGATCGCTTTGAGTTTTTTATGTGTGGTCAAGAAATTGCGAACGGATTTTCTGAATTAAATGATCCAGAAGATCAAGCTGAACGTTTTAAAGCTCAGGTTGCCGCACGTGAAGCCGGTGATGCCGAAGCCATGCATTATGATGCAGATTATATTAAAGCCTTGGAGTATGGCATGCCACCTACTGCAGGAGAGGGTATTGGTATTGATCGTTTAATCATGTGTTTAACTGACTCAGCGAATATTCGAGACGTCATTCTTTTTCCCTTATTACGTCCTGAATAACATGTGTATGAGCTGATCGTGTGTTGACTTGAGTGATCAATACGGAAGACAATTGCCGCTGCAATGTGATAATACTTTCAGCGATGACCTATTAGGAATGACTCGAAAGGCTGAGGATGAAACCCCTCGTAGTATGATGGATGTTGTTAGAGTCATTTTTATTTGATGCAATTTAAACAATCCGTTCAGTGCGCTTTAGACTGAACATAACAGCTTAATTTCCAATTTATTCAGCAAATTTAACAAGCTGGCATCATAGCAGTCAATCAATTGATGACGGCTATGATGCGGGCAAATACCTGCTTACCAGCTTGTGATGCTTCCTATCCTCTTATAAGCTCGGCTGAGGAAGATTGTCTTCGTCATGCTTGTCTGACACTATAATGCCAGAATCGATCATACCTCTTTCTGCTTGCGAGCTTGACAGTGGTGTGTGCTTTGTTTCTCCTGTCGCTAAACCATTTGCTTGCGAGCTTGACAGTGGTGCGTGCTCTGTTTCTCCTGTCGCTGAACCATTTGCTTGCCATGCCTCTTTCAATGAACTTGCAATCTTCTGGGCTTGATTTGCCGCGCACTGTCCGAGGGCTTTTAAAATCAAGTAAAGTGCTGGGAGCGCAATGGTGAGCACAACTGTTCCCACCAAAAATGTTGACAAAGGTGTTGTAGCAGCGATCGCGGAAAGGGGGGTGTTTTGTAAGAAAGACAGGGTTATGCCTGCTCCCTTGGTTACTAATCCGCTGATGACTGAAGACAGCGTTGTGCCTGTTCCCTTGGTTACTAATCCGATGATGACTGCACTTGCACTGATGACTGCACTTGCAACTATAGAAATACTTGAATTTTTAATGAAATTTAAAAAATCACCCATATGTCTGTTTGTGTTTTCACCTTCAACCCATTTACTCGCTCCCCAACATATTAAGCACAAGGCACTCATTGCCATGAAAGCAATTAAGCCGCTGATCGCCGTGGTTGATACCCCACCAAGTGTCAATTTGCCGTTAAATAGCTCGACACCTCCTAAGGCTGATATTGTTGTGAATAGAGTAATGCCTATGATAGGCAGTCGCCAATTGCTTGAACCGGTTGAACCAGATGGTTGTGTTGATTCTGTTCCGTGTGTTTGTCTCATAGGATTGATCTCCTTTTTGTTGTCATAAAAATAATGTGATGCTCGATGCTTGATTTCAGTTGATATCAAGGATAGGAGCACCTATTCATCATTACCTATAATGAAACAATTGTATTAAGAGATTATTAAAGAGATTGTTGGTTCAATTATAGTTATTTGTATTTTGCTTTTCTGTAGTATGATCTATTTTGCATTCAGAGTCCTTCATAGGCGGAGATCAGTCGTGTCCTCGCCATTAGGTGAATGAGTGTGTGTGTTTGGTGAATGGAGCGCGCCTGTTGCTTGCGTGTACATTGAATATATTGGACTATGCTCTGGATCTGAATTTTCCGGGCTTTGGGAGGCTTCTGAAGCGGAATCTTTCTTATGAGGACTTTGAGTAAAATATTGATAGGGGGCCAGAATTAAGATGATCCCAAAAGATAAAATGCATAGTCCTGAAATGAAACTCAGAATATGTAAGGTCATATTTTCAAAGATTGAGGGGATGATTAAAGGCGGGATGGTCCATGCAGCAGTGATGCTCAAAGCTGTGATCAAGAGCACAATTGCTTTGACCCCATTAGATCGCTTAGATTTATTAAATTCAAGAAAGAGTGCAAGAGGTGATATAACAATTGATATTGACAGTAGGATGAGTGCTAGAGGAGGTCCGACGCGTATCGTTGCACAGATGAATGGCTTCCCAACGACGATCAACAGGTGGAGGATGATAGACTGAAATAGCATTGATTTGTATTCAATTAAAGGCAGATGAATCCATATGAATGGATTCAACGCGATGAGTATGGATGCTGTCATTAAGATAAAATTCATGCCATGTTGATCAATTAATGCCTGAAGAGTGATGCGATTAAACTTAGAATCTGATGGGTCTTCCTTCGAAGACAGGGATTGCTTTTGTATCGGGTTTAAATAGATTGAAGGGTTAAACTGACACACGATATGCAGGATGAGATAAGCCATTGAATATAAACTAGTGCTGATTAATATCGGTTGCATAAATGGTGATTGAAACACAAAATATAATGTTTCATTAACTGTGTGAGGAAGCAGTGTAAGCGTTAAATAGATCAAGCTAATCGACATCAAGGATTTAATCATCATTGATATTAATCGAATCAGGGTTGAGTCAGAATTGAGACCCTGAGTTAAAATTGATTGAAGTTTGATATATAGTATGAGTGGGCTTAGAGTGATTAATACCAAGTAAAAAATTTGACTGATGGTCCATTTTATTGAATGTTTAATAAGCTCTAACATTTTAACATTATGCCTGAATGATTTGTGATGAGGGTCAACACTTTTAATTGAAGCAGAGTGTATTGGATTTAGATTAAAGTTTTATTAAGTGTTCAGTTGAAATCATTCAGTATGAGACAGTAAGATGGGTTGATCATCTACAATCACCCATTGAGCGGCAGTGCGGCTGATACCGCCTAAATGACTCTCATGTTGAGTGTGTGTGTGTTGAAAGCTCTGTCCACACAAGTTTTTTGAGTGATCCAGTAGCTCTAGAGGCGGTGGAGGGAGTGAGGTCGTCGTGCGGTAGACTCTGAATATTTTTTTATTTTGGCCTTGGTGATGAATGCGTGACACAATTTCTTGTCCAACATAACATCCTTTAGTGAGGCTGACTGCCGGGGTTTCTTGAAGGGTGATTAAAGGTAGATTCAACATATGGGGGGTATAGAGATCACTCGAGCTGGCTTCGATCATAGGGTAGCCCGCACGGAGAACTTGATCATGCCATTCATGTTCAATGCTAGGGTTGTGTTGTTCAGAAGTTGAGAGTCCAAGGGCATAGGTGAGTGTTTGAGTTTTTAATGCGCTTGGTGGGGCGTTGTCTATGGGGTACAGTGCTGCATTATTTAAGTTGCTATGGACTTCAACGCTTGATAATACAGCACTGCGTGTGAATCGAATCTGTAGGGTTTCAATTAATGAGTGGTGTAAAATTAAATGATAGGTTTGTAGTGTTTCAAATAAGATGAAGCCGGTTGCCAGTGCACGACCTTTATGATTACAATAAGCAAACAATGCGCCATGTCCGACCTGAAGGGCTCGAAGGTCACACGTCAACTGGCCTTGTAAGTAGTCTCTCACATGTTCGCCATTGAAGGTTAAGACACGGTATTGTTTTAAAGTTGTGATGATTTGATGTGTTGGTGTTTGAGGCATTAGAATAAGCTTTCATTCAAGGTTTAAATCTAATGATACCTTGTATTGAAACCGTTATGCAATGTGAAGGTAGGTGTTTAATGTCTGATCCAGTGGTTCGTTCATTTGAAGCTGCAGCTGATCAATATGATCAATTTGCGTTCATTCAAGCGGAGATCCGTGCTCGGTTGATTGAGCGCTTGGGTTATTTGTCAAATATTCCAGAATATGTGCAAGACTTGGGGTGCGGTACAGGGCACCTGCTTCAACAGCTCCAATTGCATTGGCCTTCAGCTCAGTTAATAGGGCTTGATGCGGCTTATGCAATGTGTCAAAAAGCGCATACAGTTGGAGGGCCTTTATTAGTCTGTGCAGATGCTCGTTCATTGCCTTGGCAAGATCGATGTATTGATTTGACCGTCTCTAATTGTTTAATGCAATGGTTTTGGGATGATTTGCCTGAGGTGTTGCAAGAAGTGTTTAGAACATTAAAGCCGGGTGGGGGCTTATTTTTTACAACATTGGGGCCTGATACGCTGCAAGAAGTGCGTGCTGCTTGGGCAGAGGTTGATTCATTTGATCATGTGAATCAATTCTTGGACATGCATCATGTTGGCGATATTGTGCGTGATGTTGGGTTTGAAGATGTTGTGATGGATCGTTGGTCTGTGACACTAGACATGCCCTCTGTTGATCAAGTGTTGAAAGATGTCAAAGGCATTGGGGCCGGTGTTGTAAAAGGATCAAATCGCCCTCGAGGGTTAATGGGGCCTGATCGCCTTAAGCGCTTTAAATCAGCTTATGAAGCTGCATTCATATTGCCAGACGGTGGGGTTCAGGTCACTTATGAAGTGATTTTTGCACAAGCATGGCGACCCATGAAGGCCTCAAATGAAGTAGGGCTTGATGCCATCGATCGTCCCAGTCGTTCGAGTGATTGAGGGGTATCTAAGTTGACGGTTGGGTGTTGCTTGAGTTTAAGTTTCCATAGATCTTCCGTCTATCCCAACGTCCTGGGGTGGCGTTATGATGTATTCAATTAGAGCAAGTGGTGAGTCATCATTCTTAATATTAATGAGTGCGTTGTTCAATCGCCTCGATACATGTGCTGAGGGCTGCAGAGTGCTTGTAATGCTTAATCATTGAATGCGCGTGGGCATAATTTTCTTGAATCGAGGAAGCACCTAAAGTGGCTCCATCGAATTGATCATCTTGAGCTTGGTAAGCTAATCCTAATGCGTGTCCACAATCTTTAAGCGCTTGTATGCGTGTGTCTGGACTGGGCATAAGGTATGCAGGAGCGAGTAAACAGGCTTCAAATAATGCGCCCGTTTTAAGTTGGTGTTGATGAATGAGATCAGCTGTATCTGTAGGGGGGGCATGTAAATCAAGGTATTGTCCTGCCACCATGCCATTGGGGCCAACAGCACGAGCAAAGCATTGAACCACTTGAAGAAGAGAAGCTGGGTTATCATGTGATATAGAGGTTAAGTGTTCAAAAGCCATGCTTTGAAGGGCATCTCCAACTAAAATAGCAGTCGATTCATTAAAAGCAATATGACAACTGGGGCGATTCCGGCGTAGTGCATCGTCATCCATTGCAGGCAGGTCATCATGCACTAAACTATAAGCATGAAAAAATTCAGCTGCAATCCCTAAAGTGCATCCAATCTGTGTGGATATCTCACACAATTGAGCACTGGCTTCAATCAGTTGGGCCCTAAAGCGTTTCCCGCCTTGTAAGCTATATTGGATGGCTTCTTTAAGTGGGTGAGGTGTTGCGTGCAGATATTGATCAAGTGCAGTGCTTAAGTGCTGGTTAAAGGTATTGAGGTCCCACATTAAAAGATCAGCCCTCCTTGTTTTGAGTGTTGAGGGCTTCGTGTGTTTGAGTGAGTTGTTCAATGGTGTGTTCTGCTTCATGCAAGGTTTTCTGGCAGCTTTGAATTAACGTGACCCCTTTTTGAAAGGTTTCTAGTGCTTGATTCAAAGGCAGTTCGGGTTGTTCTAAGGTTTTAACCAACTGTTCAAGTTCAGAGAGTTGAGATTCAAAAGTAGGAGAAGTCGTGTCCGCCATGGTATAGGCCTCAATTAAAATGTCTATTTTGATCCTAACGTATTTTTCAAGGGATGAGAAGCATGAGTGATCGGATTGAATGCACTTCATTTGTATTGAGTGGGGTCATTAGAGGGTTGATGTGTTCGATTTAATGATGTTATGATTTGAAAATATGGTCAAGGGAGTGCAGTATGGCTGAGTTTGATGGCCTAAATTTAGATAATGCTTTGAAAGCAGCCGCGCAACGATCGTTTACTGAGGCTGATATTGAAAGCCTTCAATCTATGCATCCTTATCTTGAGTTGATGGCCATCCAAGGCGAGGGAGGGCAACCTTATCATATTGCAGAGGCTTCGGTGCTTGAAGTAGGAATGTTAGATCGAGGAGAAGATGGCGTCCCTACATACATCCATACTCGTCATGCTTGGAATATCCAATATTGGCCGGGGGGTGCCACCTGGCCGCCTGTGTTATCCGCCTCAAATGGGGCTCAAGTATATTATGGTGAACAGCCTATTTTTACAGATGCTGTTGAGCCTGTAGGGACTTTAAAAAGCCAGTGCTTTGAAGTGGCTCTAGTGATGATGATTTTGGCAAAAGAGCAACAATGGCCAGCGATTCGAATCATTTCAGGTGCGCCTGAAATGTTAACTGCTGCTTGGATTGTTGCATCGATGTTTGAAATTGTATGTGAGGGGTATGAACCAACTGAGCAAGATCAAGCTCGTCTTCATCGAGTGCAAGCGGCAATCGATCCTGCATTATTATTACAGCAGTTTACTTACACGGTCTCTGATCAGTATCAGCCTGATCAAGCCTTTACTTTAGGGGCTGAGCAAGAAGCAACCTTTTTGCCAGCGGTTCAAGCTTCAGCGCATGAAGGGGCTGTGTCAGAAACGCCACTCAATACACACAAAGAATTTGGTGATTCAGCCCAGTATCAAGCTTCAGATGCTGGAGATGAAGGTGAGGTTGGGTCTCAATCATAACCGTCCTCAAAACTGTTCTAAGCTCCGCCTGAGTTGGTTGATCCTAAGGAGATGATGATGAAACAGACCCAACTAGAGGATTAGCCTCATGTGCTATATTCTCTGATCCCCCCATAGGGTTCACCATGCTCCCCGCTCTCTCGTTAGTGGAGTTTTGCGCTGATGAGAATGCACCGTTAACAATCCTGATTACTGCTTCATTACCAGGGTCGTCGCTACCCAAAGCTTTGGTTGCGAGTGTTTTCAGATGCTCTTTAAGTTCATCCTGTGCATCATCTCTGCCAGCTCCCCATGTACCTTTGTCAATAAAGGGGGTGTCGTAAACATTTAGCATTTTTGCGATACTTTGAATCTTCTCGAGGACTTGATTTTCACGTTCACGGCTAGCATCAGCATCAAGTGCTGCCATCTCTTTAAGATCCTGAAGGTTGGCTTCAATAAGCATTGTTTGAAATAGGCCCGCAGTAGAGTTAGGGTCTACTGTGCGACGACCCAAATGAGTTCCGGGTAAGACACGTTGCAATTGCCTGGTTGCTTGTTGTAAGGTTGTGCCTACTGTTTTAAAGGCGCTACTTACTGCGCCACGTACCCCTTCTTGCTCTGGCGTGTGTGACTGAGTTCTTGGTGCCAGTGTGATGTTTCCTTGGCTGTCTTGAGTGAGCTTAAGTGCATTCCCTAATCCTCTTTGATCTGAATATGTTTCCTCTAAGAGAGTTGCGGTAGCCTGATTTGTGTTTTTGAATTCACGGTAGGCCTTTATCGCTTCTGATTTGGGCTCTAAGCTGAATAGCAATACGAGTGTCTTCATAAAGTTCTGCTGAGCGTTGGACTGTGCGTGAGCGCGTCTATTGTATTGAGGGGCAATTCTGTTTACTGTTTGAAAGGCGCTAAGGGAAGCCTTATGAGTGCTTTGAGCATCTTTAGTAGCTTTATCAAAACTTTCGCCAAGTGTTTGAGCTGTTTTCAATAAAACCTCTGATGAGAGTGGCCTGCCTGGGTGCCTGTCTGGTTGGTTTCGAAGGGTTTCATTTACCAGTAGGGCCAATTCAACTTCGCTTGCGTGGTATGAGCACAATTGTTCTGGAGTAGCGGCGGCAAGCACTTTACCGCTTCTCCTAAGCTTAACATCCATATTTATTTGAGTGGCCTGTTGGACTATTTCTTTTTCAAAATTTAATCTGTTTGAAAGCCCTAGGGCGCTTCTGAGTCCAGCAGCAGATTGTGCGTCAATTGAAACTATCATAGAAGTGCTTCTTGGATTTTTTTCGAGAAATGCTTTAAGTAGCAGTTCGGCTTGCTTAGCTTTTAGCCCTGATGCAGAGGCAGTCATGCTGACGCCGCCAGTTGAAGTGGGTTGTATGCGAAGTGATTGGAGGGGCGCATCAGGGCTGTCTTCATAGGCTTTGATTTTTCGTATAAAGGTGGCTCTAGCATCGTCTAATGTTGCTAATCGCTGGGCTGTTTCATTGCACTTGATTAATGCGTCGTAAAGAGAAGTGTTTTCTTCCGAACGGCCTGATTGAAGAATTGTGTCTAGACTGAGGCTCTCCGAAATCTGTTGAAGCAATGGGGTTAGAGTCTGCTCAGGATTATCACCTCGGAGTGCAGCTGATAATGCATCTAGACCCAAGCGCTCCTCAAGGCTGTTAAATATGCCTTGAACATTGCATGGGGCGGCGTTTGGGTAGAGCCATGTAGGAGTATCGATAGTGACCTGAAAGTTATCGTCGACACCACTACTAGCTGAATCGCGCATGCTACCATTGCTTGGGTCTGAATCTCTCATCATCATATGCTCCTTTTCCTATGTTTTATGTCGTTACTTTTATTGTCATAATACTTAGTATAGTTGAGTTATCTTAAGAGATCATTAAAAAGTAAACACTATTTTAATCTGAATGGTTGCAAAGGTCTATGATCATAGTAAATGATCTATTGATTGAAGCGTTGTGGACGAAGCTTAGGGTGTTCTTGGGTGAAATTCCATCACTTGCATATGATTTTTGTTGAAATTGATTCGAGGCTTCTGTATGATTTTCGATTTATCGTTTAACATAGGTATTAATTTATTAGGAGATCAGGTCAATGGCTGTGACCATGAGCGCAAATCGAAATACTGTGACCCCTCAGTGGTTCTTAGTGGATGCTGAAGGGGCTGTATTAGGCCGATTGGCGACCCGAATTGCATGCGTACTACGCGGCAAACATAAACCCATCTACACCCCTCACTGTGATACAGGGGATTACGTTGTTGTGATCAATGCAGATCAGTTGGTGTTGACAGGGCAGAAAGCGGATCGTACTCGACATCATTGGCATACGGGTTATCCGGGTGGAATCAAAGATGCTTCATTGAGTGAATTAATGAATAAAAATTCTGCTGAAGTGTTGCGTCGTGCCATTCGTCGAATGTTACCCAAAGGTCCTCTAGGGCGGGATATGTTGCGTAAAGTTCGAATTTATCATGCAGCAGAGCATCCACATGCAGCGCAGCAGTTGAGCACTGTATGGCCTTATGCAAATGAATTTAAATCTAAAGATAATTCTTAAGGAGTAACTTGAATGGCTGAGAAGAAAAAAACAGCTCAAAAACGTCAAGCTAAAGTGTTTCTAGGCTACGGAACCGGTCGCCGAAAAGCTTCAATTGCAAGAGTTTTTATAAAAAAAGGGACAGGAACAATTCAGGTCAATGGTCGTCCATTAGAAGCGTACTTTCCTGGTGAGACAGATTGGGCTGATCAAGTGCGTATGCCGCTTAAGGTGATTGATGGACTTGAACAGTTTGATGTGGTCGCTACGGTTAAAGGTGGCGGTCTCACTGGTCAGGCAGGAGCGCTGCGTTTAGGGCTCGCACGCGCGCTAGATCGGCATGAGTTAGACCTTTTGGGTCTTACAATCGAGCAAGTTCGTGAAGCGCAAGCCTCTAATCAGATTGAGCTGCCTGAACGACCTTGGCACAGAACCTTACGGGCTGCAGGATATTTAACTCGAGATGCTCGTATTGTTCAGCGTAAATTGGTTGGATTGGTCAAAGCCCGTAAAGCGAAGCAGTTCTCTAAACGTTAATGCCCAAGCTTTTGATATCATTCGTATTGTATCTCTAATCATAAGGAGTCGTCATGGCAGTTGTGAAACGATCGGTAATGACATTGTTTTCAGACCCGCGATCCATTTATGATCACTGTGTTCGCATTGTATTAGCTGAAAAAGCAGTGACTGCAGATGTATATTATGTCGATGATCCAAAAACACATGAAGATTTGTTAGAGCTTAATCCTGAAGGTATTTTGCCAACCTTGATCGATCGTGATTTGATGCTTATGTACGGTCGAATCATCTTAGAATATTTAGATGAGCGTTTTCCTCATCCTCCATTATTGCCGGTGTATCCTGTGTTAAGGGCTAAAGCGCGTTTGATGATGGCTCAAATTGAAAAAGATTGGTATCAGCCTTTATTGGCAATTGAGCGTGGCGAATCGGTTCAAGAAAATCGTAAAATCTTGCTTGAATACCTGTTGAAAGTGGTGCCCTTGTTTGAGCGAGAGCCTTTTTTTATGGGTGAAGATTTTACTGTAGTTGACTGTTGTATTGCGGCTTTATTATGGCGGTTGCCTGCTTTGGGTATTGAATTGCCTCAGCAAGCGCATCCTATTGTCGCTTATGCTGACCGAATTTTTGATCGCAACAGCTTTCAAGCAAGTTTATCACCTTATGAAGTGAGTTTGAGAGAGTCAGATGACTTCTGATACAATGACCACACGTCGTCCTTATATCATTCAGGCGATGTATCGTTGGATTGTAGATAATCAATTGACACCTCATATCCTTGTCAATACGGCCTGTGAAGGGGTCAAAGTGCCTGTCGCACATATTAATGATGATCAACAAATGGTTTTGAATATTAACCCGTCTTCCATTCGGAATTTAAATATGGGCTTAAGAACTATTACGTTTAATGCTGCATTTCCAGGGATAAAGGCTAATATTGTATTGCCTATTGAGTCCATTCAAGCGATTTATGCTGTTGAAAATGGTGAAGGCAGTTTATTTGATTTTGAATTAGATGGGCCATTAGCACCTGAATCCAGTACAGGGCCTGATTTACATCGAGTCAAGTCTCAAGAGGCTCATCAAAAATTGTCCAAGACTTCAAAATCAACTAAAAGCACACCCACATTGCGTGTGTTAAAACAAGACCCAACTCAAATAGAAGATAAATGAACACACTGACGGCTCAGTGAGATTGCCTTATTAGATAAATTCTGGTACAATTAATTCGATTTTAAATGAGTTGAAAATAAAACAATAATTGAATGATAAGGAGAGATGTTATGTTAGGAAATAGTGTTGTTTCTAGACAAGAAGATAACATCACTGTGGGTGCTCTAGACCCCCTTGGGTTACAAGTTCCTTCTAGAAATGATAATGATGCAATTGATCGGGAAATAGAGGCTTTGGATGACAAGGTTGGCCAAGAGGCTTTTGAGTCATTAATATGCTTGATCAGACAGTATGTTGGGCTCTCAAGCGCTTGGCAGTCATTGGATAGGGATAATCAAGAAAACAAGCTGGGGAAGCTACTTTCTATTATTCTTCGGATATTAAGCGAGCATTCGAAGGCTGTATCTGAAGAAGATTATGTGATGATTGCAGGATTTTTGAATCAATATGGTAATCATAATCATCTGGTGGAGCCGATATTAGGCGCTGCTCGTACATATCAGAATGCCTCACAGCTGCTGATCCATTTGATGCGTGTTTCTTCAAAAATTCTTCCCAATACATATTCATCCAATCAAGAGCAAGTATGGTCTGATATAGATCATTGGTTTTTACAGCATGCGTATTGTGTTGAGCGTTTGATTGTATTTTATAAACAAAATCTTTTTCTTAAAAATGATGTTACTTTGCGTCAGGTCTTACAAGCGTTCAACCAGAATCCAGCGTTGATCAAAGCTGTTAGGAATCATCAATCTTTGAAATATGTGATAGAAATTGGCGCTTCTAAGTGTGTTCAATGGCCTGATGGTCTGCGTGATCAGCCGGCTGATAGATTACACTTATTACAATTAAGTCATCAGTGTGGTGTATTGTCAAATCTCCACTGGAAAAGACTCTATTTGTTTAAAAAGATCATTCACAGCGGTATAAAACCGGAGCAAATGCCCGAAATAAGCTCAACTTCAGCTGA
>PBNF01000031.1 GCA_002722995.1 Legionellales bacterium
CAGGACCCTGAATTGCTGATAAGGTGTCAGAATGAACATGCACTGCCTCGACGGTCATCACTTGATTAAATCTCTGCGCTGATGATGCTTGGAACATCCCCTTCAAAGCACCCCATGATTGCCCTAAGTTGTCTCCTGAGGCGCCGAACAATTTCTGAACAATTCCATTATTAGATCGATCGCTGGAACCAAAGAAGATCTCATTACTTGAAAACAATCCCATTCCTACCATCGCGAGCAAGGTTCCTGCCAAACAAGTCAACATGCCAGTTCCACTACCTCCAACAAAAGCCGCCATGAAACCAAAAATTGCTGCGCCCCCACCCGCAAGTGCAGATGCCCCTCCAACTGCGACAATAGCAGTTCCTAATATTGCAGTTGATAAAGCCAAGAGCCCTAAACCGATACCTAACATGAGACCCATCATACTATTAGCTAAAGATTTAGCAATATTGATCAATCCATGCATTACATCTGATATGAGTGTATTTAAAATGCTGAATGCCTCAATCATCGGTTCAAGCATACGCCCTAAATTTGTTGAAGACGCTTCTTCCGATGTGCCCCCAAAAGAATTAACTTCATTCTTTAATGTATTATTTTTCATCATGTACCTCTAATGTTATTATTGTCTTATTACTTATAATAGCGAATGAATCTTAAGAAACTATGAAGAAGAATACCCTAATACACCTTGAGTTAAACTCAATGTCTTTTAAATAATCCACATCTGATTTAATATTTTTCAAGGAGAAGACAAGTATTTGTGTTTATAGAAAGTTCATGTGATACTTTTAATTTTAATCAGGATGAGATATGAATCGTGCCTTTTCAAGCCGTTGGGGCTTTTCTTGTTTGAGCACGCTACTGACCTTATTCACAGTCACTTTGTGCTTGCTGCTAGCTGCTATTTGGCAGCTGCCTCCTGTTAAAACATTAGCAGACACCCCTTTACAAGCACCCTTAAGAATTTTTACACAACAAGGTGACCTGATTGCAGAAATTGGAGAAAAACAACGATTACCTGTTGAGCTCAGCGAGATCCCTGAACCTTTAATCCAGGCTATTTTATGCACAGAAGATCAACGTTTCTATCAACATATCGGTGTTGATTTTATCGGTTTAGCCCGTGCTATTCGGTTATTAATTGTGACAGGAGAGAAACGACAAGGCGCCAGCACGATCACCATGCAAGTGGCTCGAAACTTCTTTTTGTCAAAGCACAAAACATTTCTTAGAAAATTTCAAGAAATCTTATTAGCACTTAAATTAGAGCAACGCTTAACTAAACAACAAATTCTTACCCTATACCTTAACAAAATATTTTTTGGAATGCGGGCTTATGGTGTCAAAGCGGCTGCACGTAATTATTATGGAAAGTCACTTCACCAACTGACCCTAGCGGAAATGGCAATGTTAGCCGGACTACCTCAAGCCCCATCACGCAATAATCCTATTGTTAATCCAACTCATGCTGTCAAGCGTAGAAATCATGTTCTCAAAAGAATGTTTGAGCATCAAGTCATTACTCAACATGAATATGACGCAGCACTTCGTGCACCTGTGACCGCACAACGCCATGGCCCTAAAATCATCGTACAAGCACCTTATGCGGCTGAAATGATTCGAAAAAGCCTGGTTGAACGCTTTGGAGAGTATATCACTTATCACGCTGGATTATCTGTATACTCAACCCTTGACACACATAAACAACAAGCAGCCAATCAAGCTTTAGTGAAAGGCCTCATGTCTTATGACCATCGCCATGGTTTTAGACCCCCAACGATCAATTTAAAACAACTGCTTAACACTGAACAATTAACCCGTTGGCAAGCTGCACTCAAAACCATTCCAACTCTTGGGTCACTTCAGCCTGGAGTTGTTCTAGATATTTCAAACCAATCGGCCCAAATCTTGCTTGAAAATGGCACCATGGTCGAAATAACGCCTCAATCAGCACGCTGGGCCCTTGACCATCCATCACAAGATACGCCGAATCAAAGCCGAATATTGACAGCCCGCCTGTCGACAGGTGATGTGGTACACCTACAACCGCAATCTGATCAGACTTGGGCATTAAGTCAAATGCCAAAAGCACAAGGGGCTTTAGTCAGTTTAGACCCTCACACCGGTGCCATTCAAAGTTTAGTGGGCGGCATCAGTTATGAACTCAGTCATTTTAATCGCGCCACACAAGCTTGGCGTCAACCAGGCTCTGCCTTTAAACCTTTTATTTATGCTGCAGCACTTGATCATGGACTCACAGCTGCCACACTGATCAATGATGCCCCCGTTGTTCTTGAAGATTCAGGTGAAAACGAATTATGGCGCCCTCATAATGACACGTATCATTTTGATGGCCCTATTCGGCTTCGAGAAGGATTAGTGCATTCAAAAAACTTAGTTTCAATTAGAATTTTGAGAGAAATCGGACTGGATTATACCCGTCAATATTTAGGTCAATTTGGTTTTGACATGAAACGTCAACCTCATACCTTATCTCTGGCACTGGGCACAGGCTCTGTCACACCGCTTATGCTTGCTCAAGCTTATGGTTTATTGGCGGCACAAGGCACCCATCATCCCACAGCCTTAATTCAACAAATTATTCACCCTCACCAAGGACCGTTAAAAGCTATACAGGAACACGCAATCAACTTTAATACGCCATCACAGCATCCTCATACTTCAACTCAGCTCTCCGCATCAACGGCTTTTTTAGTCTCAGATATCTTAAAAGATGTGATTCAACGAGGCACAGGGCGACAAGCAAGAATTCTCAATCGAAATGACCTTGCTGGTAAAACGGGCACGACTAATGATAAAATTGATGCCTGGTTTGCTGGGTTTACGCCCGATTTGGTTTCAGTGGTCTGGATTGGGTTTGATGATAATCAACCTCTTAAAGAATTTGCTTCACAAGCCGCACTCCCTGTTTGGATTGATTATATGAGACAGGCCCTACATCATCACCCCATACATTGGTTTATTGCGCCTAATGATATTGTACAAATTAAGATCAACCCTAAAACAGGCCAAGCTGCACGCGGTGGATCAGGACATTTTGAGTATTTTAAACAAGGCCATGAACCTAACTCAGCAGAACTTGACTCATCCATACAGGACTCAACACCTGCCGAATCTGCCATTGATACACTCTATTAAAGAATCGATAGCTTCAAACCCAATATTACTCCATTGACTTAATAAGCGAGCAGATCACTCATAAAGTTTTGAAATACTAAACTAAAACGACCGTTCATCGACCTGTGAAAGGTGGGTGATTGACAAGACTTTAGTTTATTATATTCAGCATTTACGGGTCATCATAACCCATCAATGATAATCTGTGTCTGGCTATCTTTTTAAACAGTTGTGAGGCCTTGCGACCATCGCCGAGATGGCCTCATCCTCTACCCGCTTTTTTTTAAAGGATGATCATGCCTACATTTATCAATAGAACACCTTCCATCAAATCTGTTTTTTAGCTGATGACACTTTAAATCACTGATCAAAGCCTTCAACACCCTCGATAATACACGGCTCATAAGATGCATTGAGATCAGTTCATATGTTTAAATTCTTCTAGCCTATACGCTTAAACATGAAATGAAGGTACTTGAAATCAATTTCCTTAAATCAACAAAAATACACTCATACTGAATCAAGTCAAAAAGAAGCAGCGATCCAATCATTCAGATGACACGCAGCTTGATCAAGGTTTGGACACTCGCGTCTCATAGTATTTTGAGCGCTCTAAACTACATCACAACTAGAGTGGATGATCAACTGATTCAATTAAACTTTTCGTCTTCGATTCAATTCTTGAATCATACGTAACTGTGCAGTGGCTTGTGCAAGCTCTCTAAGTGCTTGAGCATAATCTGCTTCAGCCTGCTGATCAGCTAATTTAGCTTGTGCTGCCGCTTGTGCTGCCGTTGCTTTTTCAGCATCAAGCGCTTCACCACGAATACATGTATCCGCTAAAATCGTCACATGATCAGGTTGAACTTCGACGACACCGCCTGACACATAAAAGTGCTCAACCGAACCCTCTTGTTGAGTAAATGTAACTTGCCCAGGCTTTAAAGGCGACAATAAAGCCGTGTGTCCAGGCTCAATCCCTAACTCACCCAAAGATCCTGAGACTAAAACTCTCAAGACTTGACCCGAAAACAAAGCAGATTCTGCACTGACAATATCAAGCTGAATGGTTTTTGCTTCAGGCATCGTTATACGTCCTTGCTTCTTCTATGCTTCCAATCATATAAAAGGCTTGTTCGGGTAAGTCATCATACTCACCTGAAAGTAAACCTTTAAATCCGGCGATGGTTTCTTTCAGTGAAACATATTTCCCGGGCGTTCCAGTAAATACTTCTGCAACAAAGAATGGCTGTGATAAGAAGCGTTGAATCTTACGTGCACGCGATACAATGAGACGATCCTCCTCAGAAAGCTCATCCATTCCTAAAATGGCAATAATATCTTTGAGCTCTTTATAGCGCTGTAAGACACCTTGAACCTGACGTGCCACTTGATAATGCTCTTGCCCTACAACCAATGGATCTAACTGACGTGACGTCGAATCCAAAGGATCAATGGCAGGGTAAATACCTAACTCAGCGATTTGTCGAGACAAGACCACAGTGGCATCTAAATGAGCAAACGTGGTTGCAGGTGAAGGATCTGTTAAATCATCGGCGGGAACATAAACGGCTTCCACCGATGTAATCGAACCCTTTTTCGTTGATGTGATCCGCTCCTGTAATTCTCCCATCTCTTGAGCCAATGTCGGCTGATACCCCACGGCAGAAGGCATACGCCCTAATAACGCTGAAACTTCGACACCTGCTAATGTATAACGATAGATATTATCCACAAACAACAATACATCACGACCTTCATCACGAAAACTTTCAGCTAAAGTCAAACCTGTGCTTGCAACTCTAAGCCGGTTCCCTGGGGGTTCATTCATTTGACCATAGACTAAGGAGACTTTATCTAATACGTTAGATTCTTTCATTTCGTGGTAGAAGTCATTCCCTTCACGGGTTCGCTCACCCACTCCAGTAAAGACTGAGTATCCGCTGTGTTCAATTGCAATATTTCGAATCAGTTCAAGCATATTCACCGTTTTACCGACACCCGCACCGCCAAATAATCCAACTTTTCCGCCCTTGGCAAAAGGACATAATAAATCGATCACTTTAATGCCTGTTTCTAGAAGCTCAGTACTGGGTTTAAGCTCCGTATACTCAGGTGGTTTACGGTGAATGGAAGCCGTAGGCGCTCCTTCAATTGGTCCAGCTTCATCAATTGGAGTCCCCAAAACATCCATGATGCGCCCTAAAGTTTTCTCACCCACAGGCACCTGAATAGGTTCTCCCGTATTCGTCACGCTTAAACCACGCTTTAATCCATCAGTTACACCCATGGCAATACAACGGACGATCCCATCACCTAATTGCTGCTCGACCTCTAAAGTCAAACCTGCTTCAGTTTTTAAGGCATCATAGACTTTGGGCACTTGTCCTACCGGAAAAGCACAGTCAACGACTGCACCAATGATCTGAATAATGGACCCCACTGTTTGCGCTGCTACTGTACTCATGATTTAAACTCCTCTTAAATTAAACGGCTTCTGCACCGGCCACAATTTCTGATAATTCTTGCGTAATGGACGCTTGACGCACTTTATTATAAGCAAGGCGCAGTGAATCAATAATATCCCCCGCATTATCTGTGGCATTTTTCATCGCCATCATTCGAGCCGCTTGCTCACATGCAATATTTTCAATCATACCTTGATACACTTCACACTCGATATAACGATTTAATAATGTGTCCATGACCACTTTTGCATCAGGTTCATAAATATAATCCCAATGATCTGGCGCTTGATCTAGTTGCGCAGGGAGCAATGGGACCAATTGTAACATTCTTGGTTTTTGAGTCATGGTATTCACATGAACATTACTCGCCAAAAAGATTCGATCAACAGATCCTGAATCATAAGCCTTCAGCAGTGTACTCACCACACCCACCACATCCGATAGCTCTGGGACATCACCTAAATGAGCTGCTTGTGCTAACACATTAAATTGATGCCTCTTAAAAAAACTCAGCGCTTTTTGACCCAAGACACACACATCGACTTCAACAGATTGTGCTTGCCAAGCCTGCATACTTTTTAAGGTTTCTTTAAATAAATTAGTATTTAAACCACCACACAAACCTCGATCGGTAGAAATGACGATATATCCAACTCGCTGAGGAGGCCGCGCGTCTAAAAAAGGATGTCGGTATTCACTGTTAGATTGTGCTAAATGTCCAATAACTGATAACATTTTATCGGCATAAGGACGCGAAGCGGCCATACGCTGCTGGGTTTTATTAAGCTTACTGGCAGCTACCATTTCAAGCGCCGAAGTCACTTTACGTGTTTTCCCAGTGCTTTCAATGGTAGATCTAATTTTTGCTGCTGCAGACATGCTTACTCCACCTTAATCAATCAACTGTGCTTCAGAATCATTAAATGCTTGAATGATCTCTTTCAGCGATTCGGCCACAGTATCTGTGAGTTTGGGTGATGCGGCAATCTCTTTTAAAAAGGCGCTGTGGTGTTCTTTAAGATAACCATGAAAAGCCGTTTCATAAGCCATCAAGCGCTCTAATTCAACTGTATCCAAGTGGCCTTGCTCAACCAAAAATAAACTGGCTGCCATTAACGGGACAGATAGTGGTTGATATTGCCCCTGCTTCATCATTTCTGTGACCCGTTGCCCTCGTTCTAACTGCTTACGGGTTGAGGCATCTAAATCTGATGCAAATTGAGAAAACGCTTCAAGCTCTCTAAATTGGGCTAAAGCCAAACGCATTTTACCCCCAAGCTTCTTAATGATGCCTGTTTGTGCAGCGCCTCCCACACGCGATACCGATAACCCTGCATTGATCGCAGGTCGAATGCCTGAATTAAATAACTCAGTATCTAAATAAATTTGACCATCTGTAATAGAAATAACGTTGGTTGGAACAAAGGCAGAGACATCTCCAGCTTGTGTTTCAATGATGGGTAAAGCCGTTAATGAGCCTACTTTGCCTTTAATCTGCCCTGAAGTGATCTGCTCAATGTATGCTTCATTGACGCAAGAAGCTCGCTCTAACAGCCTTGAATGCAAATAGAAGATATCCCCTGGAAAAGCTTCACGCCCTGGAGGACGCCTTAATAGTAAAGAGATTTGACGATAGGCCACCGCATGTTTAGACAGATCGTCATAAATAACAAGGGCATCTTCACCTCGATCTCGATAATACTCACCCATGGTGCATCCTGCAAAGGGTGCAATAAACTGCATAGCCGCAGATTCATGAGCCATTGCGGTAATAACAGTGGTATAATCCATCGCGCCATGCTCTTCTAATTTAGAAACTAAAGAAGCCACAGAAGACGCTTTTTGGCCAATGGCAACATAAATACACTGTACGCCTGTATCTTTTTGATTGATGATCGTATCAATCGCCAACGCAGTTTTCCCTGTTTGTCGATCACCAATGATTAATTCGCGCTGACCTCGGCCAATCGGCACCATGGCATCAATTGATTTCAAACCTGTTTGCAACGGAACACTTACAGGATGTCGGGCAATCACACCTGGGGCTACTTTTTCAACTTGATCCTGTGCCTGAGCATTAATAACGCCTTTACCATCAATGGGTTGCCCTAATGCATTGACAACACGGCCTGACAACTCCGGCCCAATCGGAACCTCCAACACACGCCCTGTACATCGCACAGATTGACCTTCTTGTAAGTGTGTGTAATCTCCAAATACAACCGCACCCACCGTATCTTGCTCTAAATTTAAAGCCAAAGCATAACAAGATTCAGGCAGCTCAATCATTTCTCCATAGACAACATCTGATAACCCATGAATCTGGATCACACCATCTTTAATGCTGACAATGGTGCCTTCGGTATGCTGTTCAACGGTCAAATCAGCTGATTGAATACGTTGCTGGATTAATCGACTAATTTCTGAAGGATCTAAAGTTAATTGAGTCATATATTACCTCATGATGTTGTAAGCGTTTGAGTTAATCGATTTAACTGTGTTCGCAGTGACGCATCGATCACCTGGTCACCCATGCGCAAAACACCGCCACCTAAAAGCTTTTGATCAATGACAGATTCAATGCTGACTGTAACGGTTGAATCGGCGGTGCTGTTTGATTTTGAAAGATGTGCTTTGAGGGTTTTGAGAAAATCATCATCCACAGGAAATGCAGTATACAATGTCACGCTTAACTGTTTTGATTGAGTGTCACAGTAGCTTGAAAACAACTCATAGAGCTCTGGCAATACAGGCGTTTTACGTTTTTCGATCAATACCCCTAACAACCCAAGCAATGGTGAGGAAAGGTTCGGCATGAGTGCTGTACAGATGGCCAATCGATCATCTACACTTAATCCGGGGCGTTTTAAAAGATGCGACACACACGCTTGAGTCAACTGTATAGATAACTGCTCTAAATCTGTTCGGCACACCGCTAAATCAAGCCCCTCTTCACAAACGGCATTAAACAGCGCTTTAGCATAGGGTCGAGCCAGGGTCATTGCATGAGACATATTATGAATGATCCTCTGAAGTATTAGTTAATTGCGATAACAAGTGTTTGTGCATCTCAGGTGTAATCTGCCCTGATAAAATACGCTCCAGTGCTTGGCTTACGTGTTGTGCTAAATGGGTTTGAAGGGCTTGCTGCGCTTGTCGCTGATGCTGTTCAATCTCTATGCTTGCAGATTCAACCAATTGTTGCTTAAGGTCATTTCCTTCGGCACGTGCTTGTTCCATCATCTTGGACACTTTAGCATCTGCTGCATTCAGTTGTTCTTTAATTTTTTGATGCGCCTCTTCTATTAACGCTTCAACCTCTTTCTCAGCCTGAGCCAGAGCAGCTTGGCCCGCTTGAGCCGCCTGAAGTCCTTCTGAAATTTTGACTTCTCGCGCCTGTAAAGCTTTCTGTATGGGGGGCATGACATATCGGTACGTCACCCAAACAAAGACGCTAAAAGTAATCATTTGCCCAAACAAAGTGGCATTTAGCATAACAACTCCAAACTCAATGGTTCAATTAATGTGCTGTTTTAGCAAATTCAATTAATGCAGTCAAAAATGGGCTATTGACAGTGAACCATAAGGCAATACCTACACCAATCATGGTCACAGCATCAAGCAGACCCGCCACTAAAAACATTTTAACCTGTAACATTGGTGCCATTTCAGGCTGGCGTGCAGCGCCCTCAAGAAACTTTCCACCTAACAAACCAAATCCAATGGCGGTGCCTAATGCGCCCAAACCAATCAATAAGGCTGCAGCAATCACAGTCATGCCTTGTAACTGAGCAACTAGAGGTACTATATTCATAATGGTCTCCTGGTTTAAATAAAAAATAACACGTTAATAATTTAAAACAATTCTAAATGTAATCATAGGGTTGTTAACGCTTTATCCTCCTAATGACCACTTTTAGCCATGCTTAAATAAACAATAGTCAGCATCATAAAAATAAATGCTTGCAACACAATAATCAAGATATGAAAAATAGCCCAGGGGCCTCCTAGTAACCACTGAGCCTGCCAAGGTAATAATGCAATCAAAATAAAAATCAATTCCCCTGCATACAAATTACCAAATAGTCGCAAAGCTAATGACAAGGGCTTTGCACACTCCTCAACTAACTTAAGGGTTAAATTGATAGGAAATACCCACATTGAAAATGGCTCACATAAAAGCTCTTTAAAGAAACCTTTGAACCCTTTAAAATTAAAACCATATACGAGCAATAACACAAACACAGATAATGACAAGCCAAAAGTTAAGTTAGGATCTGCAGTAGGAACCGCCCTTAGGTAGGGCACACCTAAAGCTTTCATGGCATTAGGCAACAGATCAACTGGCAACAAATCCATAAAATTCATTAAAAAAACCCAAACAAAAATCGTCAACCCCAATGAAGCCACTAACCGATCTTCACAGTGAAAGGTCTCTTTAACTTGTGTGTTTGCAAATTCAACCAATACTTCAACACAATTTTGCCAACGACCCGGCACACCTTCGACCACCTTGACAGCAGCCCACCTAAAACTGAACAAAAACACAACCCCTAAGAACCAAGAAATCATCAAGGTATCAAGATTTAGTGTCCAGAAGCCACCGCCAGAGCCTAAAGTATGGTGGACTAAATCATATTGCAAATTAGTCAGATGATGCTGTATATAATGTGCAGCACTCATACAGCCACCTTAAATGGGTTGTTGTGAAGGTGAGCAGGGATCCACAGCGCTGCGAAGTAAGCGCCTAACACTGTAATACTCAACCATATTGCGTTTAAATCTAAATACATCATGCCTAATCCCATCAACACGAAGGTTGCAAATAACTTGACAGCCTCTGCGTAGTAAAAAGCTTGTGCGATTTTCCGAGCATGCTGCGCACCTGAGCGCCTAAAGTAAATCAAAACAAATAACACTTGAGGAATAATAACGGCACACCCTCCTACCCACACTGACATCATCGCATCGAGTTCGTTAGCAAAAAAAGACACATCCAAACACATCACAACCCAAACGGCTTGCAAAAACAAAAACCGCCAGCCAAAACCTATGGGCAAAATACGCTGTTGCATCACCGTCATTTAAGTACTGAACCTTACTATTTAATGGTAGATGCCGCGATTGTACTTAAAAAAAAAACACTTTTCAACCAAAGCGTCAAACCTTGATGCAATCAAAAAAATTTAAACATGCGATCACCACCAAGATTGATCGCACGAGCACTCAATACGGATCACATCGATCCAACTTGATTCTATCTATTGAGACTTTATTGATCATCACTTGCTATGATAAAGTAATCATTCAATATTTATATTTGGAGTGATCAACTGTGCCTCATGCTCAATCTAAGATTCGTGTTCGCTTCGCACCCTCCCCAACAGGAACATTACACATTGGCGGTGCGCGTACAGCTTTATTTAATTTCCTCTTTGCGCGCCATCATCAAGGTGAATTTATTTTAAGAATTGAGGACACCGATACCCTTCGAAATAGTGAAACCGCCCTTAAACAACAACTCGATGATCTCAAATGGCTAGGCCTTGAGTGGGATGAAGGCATCATCAACGCCCAAGGGGAAAGCATTGGGCCCTATGGCCCTTATCGCCAAAGTGAAAGACGCCCTTTATACGAACAATACCTGCATCAACTCATTGAACAAGGCTTAGCCTATTATTGCTTTATGTCTGAAGCAGACGTCGAATCAGAAAAAGCCGCCTGCAAAATCGCTCGTCAACCTTATCGCCCGAGCAGCCCTGACCGTGACCAACCATTGGCCAAAGCTTTAGAGCGCTTGAAACAAGGCAACACGGCTGTTATTCGATTCAAAGCCCCCGAAACGCCTAAAACATACACTATTGAAGACCTTGTACGAGGAACCGTCACCTTTTCCACTCAAGAAGCAGGTGATTTTATCATTGCGCGCACCGACGGAATGCCTATGTATAATTTCGCATGCGTCATTGATGACGCTTTAATGGAAATTTCTCATGTCTTTCGGGGAGAAGAACACCTCACCAACACACTCAGACAACTGATGCTCTTTGATGCATTAAACTTGAAACCACCTGTTTATGGCCATGCTTCAATTATTTTAGGAGCTTCAGGTAAAAAATTAAGTAAACGTGACGGTGCTGCAGCATGCGATGCTTATCGCGAGCAAGGGTACTTGCCTCAAGCTGTTATTAACTATATGGCACTGTTAGGTTGGAATGATGGGACAGAGCAAGAACATTATACTCTGCCCGAATTAATTCAAGCATTTAGCACATCAGGTCTCAATGCCGCTGCGCCGGTTTTTGATTTGAAGAAACTAACCTGGCTCAATCATCAGCATCTCATTCACCTATCCCCTGAAGATTTATGGCGCAAACTAGCGCCCTGGATGCCTCAAACCTCACAACCTCCGGTTTTAACCACACTTGAGGCATGGCAAGATGCTTTTTGTAGAACCGTCCAACCTCATCTCAACACCTTGCTCGATGCACGCCGAATCTATGAGGCCCTTTGCTCACCTACCCTCACTTTTGATGAAGCCGCTTTAGACGTGCTATCATGGCCGACAACAGCCGGTGTATTACATGCTTGGATTGAGGGGCTGTCTTCTACTCAAACATTAACACCTTCATCTTTTCAAACACTTCTAAAAGATATTCAATCGACCCAAGGGATCAAAGGAAAAGCACTCTTCATGCCTTTGCGAGTGGCCATGATTGGAATGGCGCATGGCACTGAACTGAAACAACTGATCGAGTTACTGCCACGCGATCGACTCTTAGATCGTGCACGCACTTGTCAGCAGCGTTGCGTCTCATGAGTTATTCCATTGCCACTTGGAATGTTAATTCACTGCGTGCTCGCCTTGATCATGTTTGCGATTGGCTCAGCACTCATCCAGTTGAATTACTTGCAATTCAAGAAACAAAAACACCTGATGAAACCTTTCCAGAAGAACCTATTAAGGCGTTAGGATATCATATTTATTATTGTGGCCAGAAAGCTTACAATGGTGTTGCCTTGATCAGCCGAACGCCACTCACCTCAATTATACACGCCCTTCCTCAATGGAATGACCTTGAAAAACGATTTATTGCAGCGTGCACTAAAGACAACATTCTCGTGGTAAATGTTTATGTACCCAATGGACGTTCATTAGACTCTGATAAATTTAACTACAAATTAACTTGGCTGAATCAATTAAAACACTATCTTGAAGTGGCACAGCGTGATTTTGAGCGAATCATTGTATTGGGTGATTTTAACATTGCACCAGCAGATATTGATGTTTATGACACTCAAATCTGGTCTGATTGTTTGCTCGTGAGTCCACCAGAGCGTGAAGCACTACAAGCCATTCAATCATTGGGCTTTCAGGATGTTTTTCGAGCACATTCACCCAATACGCCAGGTTTTAGTTGGTGGGATTATCGTGCCGGATCATTTCGTCGCAATCACGGCTTGCGAATCGATTTAATCTTAGCCACTCCTGCTTTGATGAATATTTGCACTGACTCTCAAGTTGACATGACCCCACGCGCATGGCCTAAACCATCAGATCATACTCCGGTATGGGCTGAATTTGACCTTGATAGGGCTTAACATTTCAAATTAAATTGATTTGACTTTTAATCGACACCCTCCTATAATCATCCTCCTTAACTGTATTTTTGAGCCATAGTCTAGATAAAGGTGCATTATGAAACGAACTTTTCAACCCAGCAATCGAAAAAGATTAAATACGCACGGATTTAGAACTCGAATGGCCACCGCTGGAGGACGCGCTGTATTGCGTCGCCGTCGTGCAAAAGGTCGAAAACGCTTGGTGGTCGTGATCAGTCGATGACCTTCATCTCGTTGAAACAAGCCAGTGACTTCGATCATTGCTTCAAACACGGGAAACGCTCCAAAAACGAAAATTTCATATGCTATCAAACCCCTAACGCCCTCAACTGTAGACGCCTGGGTTTGATGATCTCTAAACGATGGGATCGAAGGGCTTCAGCAAGAAATCAACTGCGGCGCTGGCTCAAAGAAAGCTTTAGAAGATGTGACCATTTTTCTTCGACCGATACAGTTGTTTTAATTCGACATCATGCAAAGATTCACCACTATCATCAAGTCGAAAGGTTATGGGAAAAATTGAAAGACAATTAATTAAATTTTTGTTATCCTGTGTTCGATTTTATCGCCGATGGATCAGTATCAGTTTGCAACCGTGCTGTCGTTTCCACCCCAGTTGCTCTGAATACGCGCTCGATGTACTCAATCACCAACGGTTACACCGGGCTTTATATTTGATCTTTAAACGGATTGTACGCTGTCGGCCCGGAGGTGGATCAGGGCTTGACTGGCCACCTGTTGTCACTCACTTAACCTCTAATGAAGGATGTAATCATGGCTCAAAAACAAAATAACACTCAAACATTACTGCTATATGCCGTTATTTTTATGCTCTCATTTTTTCTTTGGAAAAATTGGAGCACACAACATCCCCCAGCAGCTGCAAAGACTCAAACACCTATTCAGGCAGCCAATCAACCCACACACCTCATTCATACATCACCTCATCGTCAAATCCATCTGCGTTCAGATGTGCTTGATTTAACGATTGACCGTCAAGGTGGGGCGATTGTTAAAGCTGAATTATTAAAATATAATACCACGTTAAAAGGCCATCAGCCCATTCAAATTCTTTCAACGCAACCCAATCGTTATTTTGTTGCAGAATCAGGTTTAGCTGATCAAAAACCTCTTATATTTTCAACAGCCCTCACCCCTTCAAATGCACAACAACCCCACGCAACACAGCAACTCACCTTAACTGCCCGAACAGCTCAAGGTGTTCAGATCACCAAGACTTACACACTTTATCCACATCGTTATGACGTGTTGTTACAACATATGATTCATAATCACTCTAATCAACCCTGGCAAGGCCAATTTTTCTTAAGATTGACTCAAAAAAAACCTGAAACAGAAAGCTTAGGTTTTGGGCAACTTAGAACCTATCAAGGTTTAGCGTATTACACTGAGAAAAAGCCTTACTCAAAATTACCTTTTGATGACCTCAATGACTCACATTTAGTCCGCACCGTCACTGGAGGCTGGATTGCTTCTCAACAACACTATTTCATCACAGCTTGGATTCCACCGAAACATCAAACCCAACAACTTAATGCTGAGCGTTCAATCCATGACCCTAATTATTACCAAATCAGCACAACAAGCACACTTAAAACGGTACAACCCGACCAAAGTTATCAATTATCTCATCAGTTGTATATTGGCCCAGAACATGCTCATACCTTGGGACAACTGGCGCCTGGATTAGAGCTTACAATTGATTATGGCTGGCTTTGGTTTATCTCTGACGGTTTATATTGGTTGTTGTCACATATCCATGCCTTCGTTGGCAATTGGGGGATTTCAATCATTTTGCTGACGTTATTCATCAAACTATTATTCTATCGTCTTTCTGAAAGTAGTTTTAAATCGATGGCTAAAATGAAAAAATTACAACCTAAGATTGAAGCCCTTAAATCAAAGCATGGCGATGACCGTGAAGCCATGGGGCATGCCATGATGGCCTTATATAAAAAAGAACAGGTCAACCCTGTTGGAGGCTGCCTACCCATGTTAATTCAAATTCCCTTTTTCATTGCACTGTATTGGGTTTTGATGGAAAGTGTTGAACTACGACATGCGCCTTTCTTTGGATGGATTCAAGATTTATCAACCAAAGATCCTTACTACATTTTACCGATTATTATGGGAATTACGATGTTCATTCAGCAGCGCTTAGGCCCTCAAAATGCTGACCCGGTTCAAGCTCGTATGATGTTAGCGCTTCCTGTTATATTCACAGCTATGTTCCTATCATTTCCTGCAGGTTTAGTCTTATATTGGTTAACCAATAACCTCTTATCCATTGCGCAACAGTGGTACTGTACGCGGAAATATCAATGATTGATGACTGAAGATGCCTCAAGCAACATTGAACACAGATGACACCATTGTTGCTGCAGCAACCCCTCCAGGTCGAGGCGGGGTTGCTATTGTTCGTGTGTCTGGGCCAAATGTTCCTAAACTATTAAAGTACTGTTTACCGATCTCTCAGCCTCAACCCCGTCATGCATACTATGTACGTTTAAGAGATCATTCAGATCACTTAATTGATGAGGGATTATTGATTTGGTTTGCAGCGCCTGAATCTTATACGGGGGAAGAAGTTTTAGAATTTCAGGGTCATGGGAACCCTGTTTTGGTGAATGCCGTCATTCAATATTTTATTGATCAAGGCTGTGAACATGCGCCTCCGGGAGGCTTCACACACCGAGCATTTATCAATGGGAGAATAGATCTTTTACAAGCTGAAGCGGTTGCTGATTTAATTAATGCTGATCATCAACTGGCTGCACGCGCTGCCATGCGATCATTGCAAGGTGAGTTTTCTTTGATGGTACAAGATTTAGAATCTGAGCTGTTGAACGTTCGAATGCATGTTGAAGCGGCCATCGACTTCTCAGATGAAGATATTGATTTCGAATCTAGCACAACCTTAAAACAGCACATTTCGACACTACATGATCAAATTCACACCATTTTACAGAAAGCTGAAACTGGACATGTTGTTCATCAGGGTTTAACGGCGATGATTATTGGTCCCCCCAATGTAGGAAAATCTTCTTTATTTAATGCGCTTTGCCAAGAAGAAGCGGCTATTGTTACGGATTATGCTGGCACTACACGTGATATTTTAGAACGTGAAATCATTTTTAATCATATTCCATTTAAGTTGCTTGATACAGCAGGTATTCATTTAACGGATGAGCCCATTGAACAGGTGGGTATTCAACGTGCCATTGAAGCCATCGAATCTGCTGATTTAATATTATGCATGGGCGATGCTACGCAACATACGTTAGAAGATTTGAAAAGCTTTTGGACTCATTCAATTGGACCCAACTGCCCAATGGAGCGTATCTGCTGGTTATTTAATAAATCTGATTTATCAAGTACCCTCTCTCAAACAACACAACAAGGCATTCATATCTCTGCAAAAAATCGTGACAAATTAGATGATTTAGCCACACAAGCTTTACGAACCATTGGGCTTGAACACAACCAGCTTCAAACCATGATTCCAGCACGTAAAAGACATTTATACGCATTAGAACAAACAGCACAACACTTAGCTCAGGCCCTTGGAGCTTTTGATCAACAAGGCCTTGAAATTGTTGCAGAACACCTTAAAATTGCACATCAAACACTGACAGCGCTTCATGGAAATGCTGATCATGAACATGTGCTATCGGCTATCTTTTCTAGTTTTTGTATTGGAAAATAAACACTTTCAAGACGAAAACAATCACTGATGGGCCTTGATTAAGCTTTACTTAAGACGGTTTGATGATCAATGGGCGTGGCTTTAGAGGTTTGTTTTTTATATCGAACCATCAAGACTCCACCTACGATCACACAACATGAGCCGATCACAGTCAATATATCAGGAATATGGCCTTTAAAATACCAATCTAGCATTGCACTCATTGGAATCGAGGCATACCAAAAAGGTGCCATATAAATAGGCTGTGCATATTGATAGGCTTTGAAACGGAACATCTGATTACTCATACTGATCAAGGAAAATAATATTAAAATCAGTAATAGGTCACTGTCTAGCAGATATGAAAATTCATGCTCAATCCTATAATGATACCAACTAACTAACATAGGGCCTGCAGTGATTAAAGCACTGAGCCCAAACATATAAAATAATTCTGATAAAGGTGAGTGATCTTTAGAAACATTTTGAAAGGTCACTTGACAACAAGCATTAAAAAAACCTGAACCTAACCCCACTAAAAGTCCCATATTCCAAATACCTTTCAAACCTGGGTGCAATACACAAGTAATTCCGATGAATCCTAAAATAAGACTTGGCCAGATTTTAAGATCGATTGGCGTTTTATGGACCATTGCTGTAATGATTGGAGCAAATAATGGCGCTGTTGAAAATAATAATGTTGCCATTAACACTGAGTGATGATGTAGCGCATAAAAAAGACAATACTGTCCAGCAACCACAAAGAGTGCTCTTAACGCATGAAGGTAAAAAGGAGGTTGAATATGAAAGCGATAGCTATCTAATGTAACTAACATCCAAAATGCTAATAAAAATGGGCAGAAAAAACGAATAAAGACAAGCAAAGATAAAGCAAGGCTTTCAGACAGTGCTTGACCTAAAAAGCACATCATCGCCACACACAATGAAGAAATAAGCATTGAAAGGATGCCTAATCCAAAATTATTCATCATAATATCCTCTGATCACTGATTGCATGCTAACAAATTCAAGAAAAGAATCAACCTCATATTTGATTAAGTCAGTTCCCACCTTACTCAATCTATTGACTCAACAATCAAACGATACCCTTCATGAAAGGATCGAGTGTCCATTGAAAATGCTCTGCAATACCTCCTGCAATGAATCCAAATAAATGACCTTCCCAAGAAGTGCCTGCTTCTCCTGGCACTAAATTAGCAGCAATATGTTCAAAAAAATAAAACATCAATCCAGCTAAAAACCAAGCATATATTGTCTGTTGCTCATAAGCTTGTATACACAAAGCGCCGCATAGCCCCATCACTAAACCACTAGCGCCTACATGAATCATTGGTCGCCCTAACAACCAAACAAGCCCTCCACCCAAAATAGTCGAGTACACAGCAATAGTCATCAATTTAATCAATCCCCCCATGGCCAATAAGTTGCCTAAAATGACAAGTAAAATGCTATTCATAAAAACATGCCCGAAATCCACATGTAAAAATACAGTAAAAACAATGCCCGGGATTCCAAACAATGACCTTGGGTGAATCCCTAAGACACAAAGACGTCGCCCTAAACACATATTCAATACATGAATACCAAATAATAATCCCACCCAAGTTGTAAATAGTTGAACATTCGATTCGACTGAATGCATAAATTGTGTAAACGTTGCGAGAATATCATTTAACATGAGTTGCGCCTCCATGCTCTAAAACAGTGATCTTCATTTCAAGTGTATGATCATCAATCTTATAACAGTAGGGCGTCTCTAATGCGTGTGGCGCTATGATCAATTCAGTGGTGAGTGTCTCTTGCTGAATTAAATCATCATGTGCCTGTAGTGCTGGCATTAACCCTGTACTGATAAAAACAGTTAACTCAATCCGATCACTGACATTTAAGTCCATGGCTTTGCGGGTTTTTTGAACTCGATTGATAATTTCTCGAGCCAGCCCTTGGCAACGCAAATCATCGGTCAGTGTTGAGTCTAACTGAACCGTAATCCATCGATTTGAGGCTAAATCACTGATACCCGCTTTAGGATGTCGACTGATCAAAATATCACCTGATTTAAAAGTTTCCCCCTCGAGTAGAAGCGTTCCGGTTGATTCATACTGCTCAATTAAATTAGAACTTAATGATTCAATTAAATCTTTAAATAATTTAAAACGTGAACCTAGCCGTTTACCTAAAATAGGAGAGCATGGCCGCGCTTTGAGATCAATATAGTCCATCTCTTGGGTTTCATAGCAGACAGATTGTACGTTTAATTCCGATCGAATATAGCTATCTAATGATTGAATGGCTTCTAAGAGCGCTGGATCTTGATGGATAATTTTAATTGATCTCAATGGAATTTTAGTTTTAATTTTTGCTTCATTTCGACACTGTCGACCTAATACTAAAATATGCTGCATACGCGCTACAGCCGCTTCCAATAACGGTTTTGATTGATCAGATTGGATCTTTGGATAATCGCATAAATGAATTGAGCAAGGCCTATCATCTACACTCAAGGCTCGCAATGATTGATACATTGCTTCTGCACAAAAAGGCGCAAAGGGTGCCATACATAAGCTAAACTGATGTAGTGCCGTATATAACACCTGGTAAGCTGTCTGTTTATCTTCATCACAACCTTCAACCCAAAATCGGCTACGATTTAATCGAATATAGGTATTGGTGAGATCTTCTATAAAACTTAACGCTTCAGGCACAATATGATAAACCGCATACTCAGACATGGCGGATTGAATACCCGCAATCAATGTTTGAAGCCTGGAAAACAACCACTCATCTAAAATTGTGAATTGAGCGCATGATAAGGCGTTTGTCCAATGATCCACTGTTGCATACGTGGTGAGAAACTTTGTTGCATTATACCAAGGCAATAACACTTGTCGGACCATATCCTTAACACCTTGGTCTGAAAAACGTTGTTCTTGCGCTTTAACTAAATGCCCACTCATGAGGTAAAGGCGTAATGCATCTGCGCCATATTCATCCATTAAAACTTGTGGATCCGTATAATTTTTAAGACGTTTAGACATTTTTTTGCCATCTTCAGCCATGACAATACCCGACACAATCACATGTTTAAATGCAGGTTGATCAAATAACGCAACCGCTAACACGGTTAGGGTATAAAACCATCCTCGTGTTTGATCCAAACCCTCGGCTATAAATTCTGCAGGAAAACCTGATTTAAATGTTGCTTCATGCTTAAAGGGGTAGTGTTTTTGAGCATAAGGCATGGCGCCTGATTCAAACCAACAGTCTAACACTTCCGGAACACGACGATAAACCCCTGTTTCACCTTCTATTTCAAAAGTTAAATCGTCTACATATTCACGGTGTAAATCATGGACTTCATGCCCAGTTAACGTCTTCAAATGCTCACGTGATTCAATGCAAATCACTGAGCCTGTAACGTCATTAATCCACAAAGGCAAGGGGGTTCCCCATACACGATTACGAGAAACCGCCCAATCTTTCACTTCTGAAATCCATTGTCCGAATCGGCCTTGTTGAACATGCCCTGGTTGCCAATGAATGGCTTCATTCGCTGCTAACAATCGATCCTTAAGGGCGGTTACACGAATATACCAAGAAGGAATCATTCGATACATCAAAGGGGTATCCGAACGAGGGCAGTGTGGATAATTGTGGACAATGGTCTCATGCTTCCAAATTAAACCTTGCTGTTTAAGTGCCTGAATGATTTGAGCATCAGCTGATTTAAAATATTGGCCTGCATAGTCGGATACAGGTTCTGTAAAACACCCTTGCTCATCAACAGGGCAGACCGGTATAATGCCCTGTGCAGTCATGACTCGATGATCATCTTCACCAAACGCAGGCGCCATATGAACCAAGCCTGTGCCTTCTTCGGTTGTGACAAAATCATCTGTATAAATCTGAAAAGCCCCTTCTGCTTTTGAGGCTTCGAAATAATTAAACAAAGGCACGTAGCTGAGCCCTGCCAATGAAGTGCCCTGAACCTGATCCAGCACAGTATAAGTTTCTGAATTAAAAACAGCTTCTAAACGTGTGGATGCCACCCAAATCTGTCTTGTATCGTCTAAACTGGGCTGAACGAGACTATAATCAATGTCAGGCCCCACACAAACCCCTAAATTTGAAGGAAGCGTCCATGGTGTCGTTGTCCAAATCGCAATATATTGATTAGGTTGGTTCAATAAAGGCAATAATACAGTCACTGCAGGATCTTGAACAGATAAGTAGTGGCTGCCTGCCTCAAAGTTTGACAACACAGTACCCAACGCTGTTGAGAAAGGAACGACTTTAGTGCCCCGATAAATGAGATCTTGATCCCATAGCTGTTTAAAGACCCACCAAACTGATTCCATAAAATCAGGATCCATGGTTTTATAGTCATTCTCAAAATCAACCCAACGACCTAAACGCGTAATCGTTTGCCTCCATTGTTGTGTATATCGCTGAACAATCCCTCGGCATAAATCGTTATAACCTTTAACGCCTAATCGCTCGACCAAAACTTGAGTGGATTGTCCTTCTTGTTTATCAATTTCATGCTCAATTGGAAGTCCATGACAATCCCAACCAAAACGTCGTTCAACGTAATAACCTTGCATGGCAAAATATCTAGGAATAATATCCTTTAACGTGGAAGCCAATAAATGGCCATGGTGTGGTAGCCCTGTCGCAAAAGGAGGGCCGTCGTAAAAAACATAAGGCTTTGCTTGTTTTCTAAGCTCTAGCGATTGCTCAAAAATCCCTTCATCAGACCAGAACTTCAACACTTTCATTTCCATCTCAGGAAAAGAGTGTTGTTTGGAATGGGGATCTAATGTTGTGTTGACTGCACTCATATCACCTCTAAATATGTAATGAGACTAAATGAAAGCGACCAACTTACCCTTCATCAACACGCTTGAATAAACGATCAAATAAATCTTGAGCAACCGTCAGTGACGCCTATCTTTTAGAGCGTATAGTACTATATCATAGGTCGTGACAATTGTTAAATTGTATCAACACAACCGTCCAAGATAATGCAGATCTCATGCATCATAACCTGAACTCAATGACGCTGTTTAAATAGTCTATTGTGTTACTCAACTTTTGACAATGGTCCACTGAACGTTACGACAGTGTTGTCTGTTCAGGCAATGTTCCAATCACATGTTGATGTGCATCATCCCAAATGACTTTAAATGAGATAGGATAGCGATGACCCTGAAAATCAATATTTGCAGTGACACAGTCTGCAGGCCCATCAGGCGTTTGAACTGAACCCAGCCCAAATGACAATGTGGCTGAATCAATATCAAATGATTCTTGAATCTTATATTCATAGGTTTGAGCAGGCATCCAGCGCTTCATATCAAACTCTAAACCCACTGATTGGCATTGACCATTTTGCCAGTGACCCGCAATCATTTGCGCCGTTAAGTAACCACTATTTGATTCATTGAGTGTTATATTCATGTCAATATGATGCACTGCACTTGAAGTGGTTGATGCATGCGCCATTGTCATATTCAGTGAAGCGATGAAGAGTGTAAAAGTGCTTAAAATCAGAATTTTTTTAACCATAAAAAGCTCCTTAGTATTGGCTGAATTTATTGACATAAAAGAAAATTAAACTCATCATAACAAATTAAACTCATGACTCAAGCTTAAATTGTTAAGAGTTTGCACAACATGCAATGCTCACCCGATCATAACCCGATAAATCTTGCTTGACGCCAACATAGATTAAACCCACTTTTTCAATTCTATTTTTAATGGCTTCGATTTGTGTGGGTGCACTTTCAAGCAATAAGCGCCCCCCTAACTTCAAATGCTGCGGAGCTTGATCGATGATCTGTGTTAAAGCATCTAAACCTAACGGGCCCGACACTAATGCACTTTGAGGTTCATATTTTACGCCCAAATCATTCAATACTGGGGAATTTGACTCAACATAAGGTGGGTTACTCACAATCCAATCAAATCGGTCGCTGGGATCAATGGCTTCATACCAATCACCTTGTTTAAACTGAATACCCTCAACCCCTAAATGAACCGCATTGTTTTGAGCCATGGCTAAAGCCTGCTCACATTGATCGGTTTCGATGATATAACTGTGCGGCCGGTATTTTTTTAAAGTAATGGCCACGGCACCACTTCCAACGCCCAATTCTAATATTGACATTGATTCATTGAGCGCTGTGTGATCAAACACATATTCAACCAAAGCTTCTGTTGCAGGTCGAGGCACTAATGTATGGGCATTCACTTTAAATTCATCTTTCCAAAAACCCCAGTATCCAATTAAATAAGCAACTGGTACGCCTTGTTTTCTCTGATGAACCAATGTCAAAATGTTTTGATATATTCTCTCGGAGATTTCATCATCTAAGCGCAGCACCAACACAGTGATGTCACAACTCAACACATGAGCTGCTAATATATTAAAATCCAGATGCGCAGAAGGCGTGAATGATTCAAGGATTGTTAGGCATTCTAACTGGAGTTCCCTAAGTGTTCTAATGGGCTGCGTCATTTTGAAATGCTGCCATT
The DNA here is from genome assembly GCA_002722995.1 of Legionellales bacterium. Lineage (GTDB taxonomy): Bacteria > Pseudomonadota > Gammaproteobacteria > Comchoanobacterales > Comchoanobacteraceae > UBA729. The sequence continues at coordinate 23,500 of PBNF01000031.1, forward strand.
TTTTGTAGTTGATCTTCCTGACTGAGTGGAATGACTAAAGCCTCTAGCTGTCCTGACAAAATGTCATCTAAAGCATACAAGGTTAAATGAATACGGTGGTCTGTTACACGACCTTGAGGAAAATTGTAGGTTCGAATGCGTTCTGACCGATCCCCACTCCCAACCAAATCCTTTCGCTGAGCTGCTTCCGCTTGTTTTTGAGCAGCCTTTTGATCTGCCAAAATTTTAGTATGTAACAATTTAAGTGCTTTAGCTTTATTTTTGTGCTGAGAACGTTCTTCTTGGCACTCAACAACACTTCCGGTGGGTAGGTGTGTAATTCGAACGGCTGAATCTGTTTTGTTCACATGCTGCCCTCCTGCACCTGAAGCGCGATATGTGTCAATTCGAAGGTCACTTGGGTCAATTTGTACGGTTTCAATATGCTCTATTTCTGGCATAACAGCCACAGTACACGCAGAGGTATGAATCCGCCCTTGGGATTCCGTTTCAGGGACACGCTGTACACGATGTGTGCCTGATTCGTACTTCATAACAGCATAGACTCCACTGCCTTTTAAATGAACGATTACTTCCTTAAAACCTCCCTGGTCGCTTTCATGCTGAGCAATAATCGACACTTTCCAACGCTTTACTTCTGCAAATCGAAGATACATACGCAAGAGGTCTCCTGCAAACAAAGTCGCTTCTTGTCCACCCGTACCTGCACGAATTTCAATAAACGCGTTACAATTATCATCAGGGTCTTGGGGTAACAGCCCCACACAAATCGCTTCCTCTTGCCTTTTGAGTTTTGCTTGAGCTACACTTAATTCTTCTTCGATTAATGTGTGCATCTCTTCATTTTCGGGCTCTAATAATAATGCTTGAATGTCTTCAATTTCAGATTGTATAGCCTGATAGTTTTGATACATGTGCACTAAATCATCCAAATTGGAAAATTCTTTTGAAAGGCTTTGGTAATGAGTCGGGTTTTTAATGACTTCAGGATCAGCAAGTTGATTGCTCAAGTGTTGATGCTGCTGACAAATTAAATCTAATTTAGTCTGTATTGCAGGTGTGATCCGCATGCTGAGATTCCTTTTGATGACGCTTCAATGGTCGCATCATATTTAAAAACAGTTGCATTCCCTCGATCAAGTGAGTTTGCTGTCTGCGCGCAGCCTGTTTTAAAAACCAAGTCGGCCCATGTGACACCTGCCGACTGAATCGACGCAGACTTTGATGCAATACAATCTCAGGGTCGACACCTTTTGTCAATTGTTTAAGCCCCCAGCGCTCAACATCATCACGCCAAAAGTCAATTGTATCTCTAAATTTTTTTAAAATAAGACTGACACTGTGCTCTTTCTCCAGAGTCAAGTGTGCCTCAATACTCAAGGTCACAGCTTGCTCAACATCACTGAGTACATTTTGATGAATCGCTTGTTCACTTGCAATCAAATCGGTCAACACTTCTAATGGGTACAAATAAACTTGATCAATGGCACTGACATCAGACTCTACATCGCGCGGCATGGCTAAGTCTGCAATCAATAATGCACGATGATTTCGAGCTTTTTGTGCTCGATGAGTTAAACTTTGAGTGATAAAAGGTAATGTTGATGCAGTGGTTGTGACCCATACATCTGTTTCAGACAAGAGTTGAGGCAAATGGCTCATGGTGCTCCACTGAGCGCCAAATTGAGCGGCTAATGTTGAAGTTTTCTCTCGATTTCGCCCAACAACATGTACAGACCCAACTGGCAGAGTACTTAATAAAGCCAATTGTTCAGCCGCCAGTGCACCTGTCCCCACAACCAACCAACGCAATGATTCAGTAGATTCAAAAATACGATGCGCAATTCGCTTTGTCATTGCAGGCAAAGAAGCAGTTGTTGCTGTGAGTCCTGTCACCGCACGAATACGCTTAGCTTCTTTTAAAATAGTTGGCGCCCAAAATGATAAGACAGATCCAAGGGTTCCTTGAGCCCGAGCTTGCTCAAAAGCTCGTTTGAGTTGACCTAAAATCTGAGGTTCTCCCATGATTTTAGAATCGAGCCCACACGCAACACGTAACCAATAGCAACAAGCAACGTCAGCGGTATACTGGTAGATTTGATCCTCGGAAGTCGAACTTAACTTAAAGTAATGAATAAACCACTGTTTAATTTGATCAGGATGTCCAACTGCAATACACTCAGTCCGGGCACAAGTTGACCACCAAATCACTTCATTGATAACACCTGATGATGCTGCATCCTCGTAAGCTTGTTTCAGCGCATCGCCTTGCAAAGCCACTCGCTCACGCATATTAATGTCGCTCAAGTGATGGCTTAGACCAACCACAACAATCATTCAATCACTCAATCACTCAATTACTTTTTTAGGCAGTGTATCAAAATCCAATTAAACTTAAAACCCTAATCATTTCAAACACTTCGATCAAGTGAATTTATCATATCATTTGACAAGAGTTGTTTAATTAATTATTACATTTATCAATGGTGAGTTAACAACAATAATAAGATTCATCATAAGAGATGATAACACGAAGACTTGCAAATGCATGATTATTCAACACTAAATCAAAAATAACAGATATACTCTCTAAACTAAATACTACGTTAATCACACCCGAAGCAGCTACGCAAAATATGATTGCTATATTCGCTAATCCTCAATGTACGCTCACTTCTCTAAATCTAGGGTTGAACGGCATTGGCAATGAAGGGGCAATAGCGCTCGCTATAGCACTCGAAGACCCGAACTGCACGCTCACTTCACTCGATCTGTACGGTAACAACATTGGCCCTGAAGGGGCAATAGCACTCGCTGAAGCATTCAAAGATCCTCGCTGCACGCTCACTTCTCTGGATCTAAAGATGGAACAAAATTGACCCTAAAGGGGCAATGGCCCTCGCTGAAGCACTCAAAACAAATGCAACGCTCACTGTTCTGAATCTAAGAGATAACAATATTGGCCCTGAAGGTGCAATTGCACTCGCTGACGCCCTCAAAATAAATACAACGCTCACTTATCTGAGTTTGTGGAACAACACCATTGGTCC
>PBNF01000032.1 GCA_002722995.1 Legionellales bacterium
AAATAGTCCCGTTAATGCTAATAAGACTTGATAAACTGTAATACTAGATAAATTGAGTGGACTTAGGTTTGGCATCATTAGGTTAGGGTTGATAAGGTATACGCTGACGGCTGCGATAGTTGAGATGGCCATCATATATATGGAGCGTATGGGGCGCTCCTGTTTTCTGATAATACTTTTTATCCTATCGAAATTTTTTTGATCTTGAGGTTGTAGTGTGAGTGAGAGCCCTGCATACTCTTCTGCCAGCTTACCTAATTCTGTATTTGTATCCTTAACGAGTCCGACATTATGTACAGACTGCAACGGATTTCCTTGGTCATGGCCTAATGATCGAATAAACACAAGTAGATCAAATTGCCCAGGATCCGCGTCAATGGTCATCCATAACCTGGACAAAGTTCTGCTAAAATCCGCTTCTAATGCCCGGAATAGTGCCTCCTCCTGATTTCTTCCATTCAAGATGAGTTGATGGCATTCCTTCGCTGCCAAGAAAGTATGAGAGATATAATCATGATGACTAAAAATCTTTGCGGATAGATAACTATTTATAAGCCCACTTATCACTGCGGTGAGGTATAGTAACATCATGTTTAATAGCAGAACTGTTATGCCCATGATTCCATAAGCATGCGGCGTCATTGCATAGTAGCTGAATAACGCAGGTCCCACTATTAGAATCTCGTGAATGAATGGTTTTTTAACCGTCTTGGAGAATTTGGATGTGGGTGCTATTTTGCAAATAATCATAGTGAATAATCGAGCGACGATTGAAGCGACAGGTATTGAGATTAACATTAATAAAAATGGACTAGCTAATAAAAATGGACTAGCTAATAAAAATGGACTAACTAACTGTGCTTTCACAAGTAAGTGCACCATTAATCCTAACCCGACAGTTACTAAATAAGAAATACATGAAAAAGACATGAACGTCGATCGAAAGGGCGCGTCAGCAGGTGTTAACAGCTTCAGCTGGATAAACTCGGTGATTGCTGTACCAATGAGTACATTTATGATACCTAAGGAAAAAGAGGATAAGATAAGATGAAAGTATGTTGAGCTGCCTAAATAAAATGAAAATGATGAAAATGACGTAAACAAGAAGATAAACAAGCGGTTCTGATTAAATCTTAGACTTAGAATTTTTCCGATGATTATAAGTGTTGACACTATCATTAAGAAAGTAAAGGGGGTCGGCCCAAGTCCTTGGAAGAAGTCTAAGAAAGGTCCATGTCCTAAAGAAGACATTATGGGTGAGATAAGGTTATCTATGGGAATTATTAAAAATTTTTGGAGCACAAAGATTGGGAGGATAAAGATTATTAATAGAGCTAGTGCAGCGAACCCAATGGCTAGAGAGGCTGTTAGAGTGATTTTCAGAAGTTTTACGATTGAGTCGAATATAATATTTAGAAATTTTACGATGAGGGGCTTCTTGTCGTGTGCATGTAACCTGTCCATTTGAGTTCGATCGATTTCTTCCCGTATGCCATCACAGATTGAGTGCATAAGACTTTCTCCTTTAATTTTCATTTTTTGTGTAGGTGTTAACTAAATAATCTGTTTGTTAATATTTAAAAAACAGGTGTTCATATCACTTTTTTTTATATGTGTCAATTATTGATAATTTGATTTGTATGTAGATCTAAATATTGAACTTGTCGGCTGTTGTAGATATAAGCATCTAGAGTGGGGCTGATATTCCTGTCATTGAGAATGAGCATCATTCCTTTCTTTATCGCTTTATTGAGCGTGGCTTTCACGGTGGCTGTATGGTTTTGAATCGATCCTATAAACATCAAATCCGCTGACTTTAAAGGTTACGCATGGATAGAAGCCTGAGGCCATTACAATAATGGTTTTTATCATCTATTTTCAGTGCTTTCAACATCATATGTGCTTCAAACACATGTATCCAAATTCAAGGGGTCGTCCATGGGTTGCGTATATCAATGATTTAATGGGTGCATTTTTGCATAAAAACGCAATATCTTAATAAAACGTTAACAAATAAACGTTAAAATGAATATTTGTTTTTATGTTTAGGCAGCGGTGTGTCATGCCCTTGGAAATTGAAACACAAAAAGTATTCTTAAATGCTGTTCGTACAGGGGAGTTTGCTGTTGCAAATGCGCTCTTAGCGGCGGATCAAAGCGATTCAAATCTTAGGGTCAGTGAAGATTTTCCAAGAGACCGTGCATCACGTCTAAATTTAGCGCGTTTTATTGTGCAAGGACAATTCACAGAGACAGCACAACAACACTTTTCAGAGCGTTTGTTTGAAAAGACAGATGGAACAGAAGAACAACCGCCTCTTAATGCTTTAGAGCTGCTTGTGCTTGAGGGTGTTCATGATGCTGCACGGGCTGATCTGATGCTGGCTCCAGGTCTTAAGATCAGTGAAGCATTTCCAAAAGACAACGTGTCACTGGGTTGTCTTTGGCGCTTTGTTTTGGATCAATATGCGGGTTTAAGTGAGCCACTTAAACAAGAGGTGCCAAAGCTTCTTAATTGGTGTACAGCATCAGATGATTCGCACTATCAGGCCTTTAATTATTTTCTGCTCTGCAATAATACAAATCATTGCTTGGAGATCTTAAACCATGCACCTGAAGGTCTGTTTCAGCCCTATATTCCAGCGCATGAAAAAGTGATGCATCGTGCTTTATTGAGTATCATTCAAGCACAGTTAGCAAAGAGAGGTTTAGCGGCGACCGAAGAGTCGAGATTAGAGTTGACATTGAAATATATTATGGGCCCAGAGCATCTTTTTCGTACAGATACTTTGCGAGGTTTCATCATGGTGCTTATAAAAGAGAGGACGCATTTGAATCATTTCGATCAGTTTTTTGATCTTCTATCAAGGATAGCGGCAGTAGAGGATAAAAAAGCTGTAATAGCAAGCTCGACAGCGAACAATGATTTGTTTGAACCTATCCAATACACCCTTCGTGATAGATCAGGTCAACAATTTACTGTGTATGATACATCAGGGTCATACTCTAGGGCTCGATGCGCTGATCTACTCGTTAAATCTGAGTTTTTCGCTATGATCAGTACGATCCCAGCAATCATGATTTCTACGTCGATATGTATGCTAGTAGGCCTAGAAGACGTTGATTTGGTCTTGGATATAGGCGGCCTGATCATCCTCATCCTCCTGACACTTGGTGTGTGTGCTTATTTTGGCGCTAATATTTCAATGAGATCTGCAAATCATCAGCAGTTTCAAGTGCTTGATTCTAGAATAGAGGCGTATCGTTTAGAGCTTGATCAGACAAAAAAAGAACTGGCCCAACAAGTGACAGAGGCTGTTGAAAAACCTAAATTATATCAAGCCTACCAAAGATTGGCATTTATGTTGATGGGGGGGCGGAATCATCATCCTGTTCAAATTGATGATGGTATCGATCAAAGTGTCGGCAAGCAGCTTGTTGATCAGTTAAGTCAGAAACCTCTTCCCGCTCAAGCGCAAATGGAGCATTTCGAATCAGAACTTCAAGCAAAAATAGCTCAACAACACGCTTAATCAGCACATATAAGTATAGAATTTAATCATTTTGAAGTTGGGTGATCATCATGAATCTCACTTGTATCAGTCATAAAAATAAGCCCTATATAGCAGTTAAAGAATGCATTTAAACTTCATCATTTAAGCACAAAGTGCTATCGATTTTAAATCAAGTGTTTCAATGAATATTATCACCAGAATCGCTCTATAAATTTACATAATGAGATGACTGAAATTTATTCCGGCTTAAGCGTCAGTATAGGTTTGAGTGTTTGATGTAAAGTATGTAGTTGGCCATCAAAAAAGTGTGAAGCATTAGGAATCTCAATGTAGTGATTCGATTGAATGCGTGCTTCAAAGGCTCTACGTGTCGCTTTAGGTGATGTGATGGTATCTAAATTGCCTTGAATAATTGTTGTTGAATGAGGCAGTTTTTGAAGATTAAAAGGTAATCTTTCAACAGGTGGGGCAATTAAAATGACAGACATCGTTGGTTGAGCAATTTCAGCTGCAACATAGCTTCCAAAAGAAAATCCGATTAAATATTGAGGGGGGGTTCCATGATGTTTGATCAGCCAACGAATGGCCGCTTGGGCATCTTCAGATGCACCCTTGAGATCGGTATAGTCACTTTCACTCTGTCCAACACCCTTAAAATTAAATCGTAGCGTATGAATACCAGCTTCTCGACATGCTTTTGCAGTGGTTGAGATAACTTTATTGTGCATGGTTCCGCAATACAAAGGATGTGGGTGTAATAGTAAGGCCCAAGGTGCCTGTGGGTGATCGACTGTTTCTATTAGGGCCTCAAGCTTCCCAAGAGGGCCAGGGATGTTGAACGTCTTGATCATTAGACTTCGATCATTTGGAAATCATCTTTCATCGCAGCACAATCAGGGCACATCCAATCAACGGGTACATCTTCCCATAAAGTGCCAGGCTCAATTCCATCTGCAGGCCAACCTTCAGCTTCATCATAAATGAAACCACATACAAGACAGAGATATTTACGCATCTTCATCCTTTTAAATTAAAATACTATTGTGCAAAAAAAACGTGATCAATTCAAATGTGATGCACATGAAGGTATTGTTTTCATCTTTTAGATTCTATTGTAGAGGGGATGAATCATAGCATCTTACTGCTGATCCGTTATCATGATCAAAATCTTTTTCACTCGATATATCACTGGTTTTTGATGTCTGGCGAGTTTTAAGTTTAGAAGCCACTTTTTCAGATCAATTGGAAGAATTGAAAGCAGTGAAAGTTCACAACAACTCGTTCTTATAAGCAGGCTTATTGTTGGACTTAGGTCATCTATGTCATCATCTGTTTAAGTGTGAAATAGGTGTTTAGTGATTAAAAGGTTAAAATCATGTAATCAAATTTAGAAAGCGCAGAAGGTTCGATACTGATCATTGATTAGAATTAAAATCATGCTTATCAACGAGGTCATCTTTAAAAGTCTTTTTAAAACAGTGTGTTAAGGTTTTTGTTTCTCTCATTCAAAGAATAGGTGGTCAAGTGAGTGAGATTGAAATAGAGCCAAACTTTGAGTATAATTAGAGCCTAAATACATAGGATTAAATGATGAGTCAATTGATCAATCAAGCGCAACAATATACGCCAGGTGGTGTTCATTCTCCAGTGAGAGCCTGTACAGGAATGGGCGTAGCGCCTTTGTTTTTGACGCATGCAACAGGACCGTACGTTGTTGACCACCAGGGGCAACAGTATGTTGATTATATTTGTGGCTTCGGCCCAACGATTTTAGGTCATGGTCATCCAGCTATATCAAAAGCTGTTACACAACAAGCTCAACAGGGATTGGTGTATGGCATTTCAGATGTAAAAGCTCCAATTTTATCACAATATATCTGTGAAGCATTTCCATCAGTAGAACAGGTTCGTTTGATGAACTCAGGCACTGAAGCCTGTATGACCGCGGTACGTTTGGCTCGAGCTGCAACACAACGCCCTAAAGTTATTAAATTTGAAGGAACCTATCATGGTCATCATGATGCTTTTTTAGTTTCAGCGGGTTCAGGTGCGATGAATACTGTATCAACCTCGGGTGTTACGGTAGGTGCAACTCAGGACACTGTGCTTTTGCCTTTTAATGATATTGTTGCAGTTGAGCAAGCTTTTAAAACAGATCCGAAAGCCTTTGCGGCCATTATGATTGAACCCATTGCTGGCAATATGGGGATGATCTTGCCTAAAACAGGTTATCTTAAAGCATTAAGACAGTTATGTGACCAGTACGGAGTGATGTTGATTTTTGATGAAGTCATGACGGGTTTTCGAGTGGCTTATGGGGGGGCGAGTGTACACTATGACATTCGGCCTGATTTAGTGGTTTTGGGTAAAGTGATCGGTGGAGGCTTACCGATTGGTGCTGTAGCTGGCCCACGAGCAATATTATCATTACTGGCCCCAATTGGACCTGTCTATCAAGCAGGAACTTTTTCAGCCAATCCCATGAGTCTGAGCGCTGGGATTGCAACCTTCCAGCAACTTCAAGTTCAAGGAGTGTATGAAGGGTTAACTTCATATGCAAATGCTTTATGTGAAGGCCTGGTCAAGTGTTCAGCTGCCTGTGATGTGCCGTTGCAATGTGTATCCCTAGGCGGGATGTTAGGCTTGTTTTTTTCAGAGCAGCCTGTTGAATGTTTAACTGATGCTCAAGCATCAAACCTTGATCAGTTTAAACTCTTTTATCGTACAATGCGTGAACAAGGGGTCTTATGGCCTCCTTCTCCTTACGAAGCTTTTTTCATTGGGACTCAACACGATGATGAAACCCTTCGCAAAACATTAGAGGCCGCAAGATATGCTTTCAAAGCGTGTTCAATTTCGGAGGGTGTGCATTGATTTGGAGGGGGTATCAATGGATCACCTGGTTGCTTGCACCTTGGGCTTTATTATGTGTGGTGGTGCGCTTGTACAAAGAGCCGCTATATCGAATACATTGGCGGCAACGATTCGGATATGATTATCCAGATAAGGTTTCAAATACACTCTGGTTCCATGCTGTATCTGTAGGCGAGGTGAATTTGGCAGCCACCTTGATTCAATCTTTAAATATTGATCGCCCCATTATACTCACGACAACCACTTTGACGGGGGCTGAACGTGCACGTGTTGTATTAGGTGATCGAGTGATTCATGTGTACGCCCCTTTTGATTTAAAATCAGTGGTTATGAGGTTTATAGAACATTTTAAACCCATAGCCCTATATTTAATTGAAACAGAATTATGGCCACATTGGATTCATTGTTGTCAGCAGCAAGAGATTCCTGTGATGCTTATTAATGGTCGTTTATCGGATCGATCATATCGACGTTACTGTTTAATTCGACCCTTAACGCGTGCGATGTTATCTGCTTTATCATGTCTTGCCGTTCAATCTTCATTGATTGGTGAGCGTTTTTTAAAATTGGGAGCTGCTCCTGATCGAGTTCAAGTGATGAATAATATTAAATATGAAATTCCAATGTCGTTGTCCGATCAGGCTTTAGGGTTTAAATTACGTCAATCTTTAGGTGGAGCCTCTAGACCTTGTGTTATTGCAGCAAGCACACACCCAGGAGAGGAGATAATGGTGCTTGAAGCCTTCGTTCAATTGAAGTCACGCGCTCAAGATCCTTGTTTGATTCTAGCCCCTCGTCATCCAATACGCGTGGATGATATACTCAAATTATGTCATCAGTTCAATTTAAAATCAGCTCGATCAACCACAATAGCATCCGATCAACTCAATTCAATTGAAGTCTTGATTGTGGATACATTGGGTCAATTATGTCAGTTCTATACAGCTTCTGATATTGCTTTCATCGGGGGAAGTTTAATTGAGCATGGAGGGCACAATCCGATTGAAGCGATTCAAGCATCATGCGCCTGTTTGAGTGGGCCTCATGTCTTTAATTTTGAGGATATGTATGAGGCTTTATTCGAATCAGGGGGCTGTGTACGGGTTAAAGATGCTCAAGCTTTATTTCAGTCATGGGATCATTTGATTCATACCCCTGAGCAACAAATGCAACAGGTTCGTGATGCACAAGCGGTGATTCGCCAAACGCAGGGAGGGCTTAATCAACACTTAGCACTGATTGAGGCATTATGCTCATCAGATTGAATCAGGGTCCTCTAAGCTGAGTAAGCCTGTATTAACATTATAAGCAAATAACTCAGCATAACGACCCCAATCAATGGCAATGGTTAAAACAGCTTTTGCACTTTCTTCTGTTAAGCTGTCTTGAAGTTCAACGAGAAATCGAGATTCATTTGCAGATTGGTTATAGCGATCTTCAAGGATTCGTCGAATATGTCTAATTAAAGGAACATGCGCAGAGAGTTGTTGAGCAAAAATAGTTTTTCGGCTTAAAATATCCGCATCTGCAAAAGCACGTCCAATGGGTGTTAATATAATATCTCCTTTTTCTAAATAGATGAGCCGCAAAATTTCTAACACTTCTGTGATTTGAAAGAGGTCATCAACATCAAGCCCCATGTCTTCTGCAAACACTGAAAGATCTGTTTTGTGAGAATCTTCATGATTGTTTAGAGCTTCAATTAATCCCGATAATTCAGAAATACTGACAGAAGGTAAGCGGTAATTTAAATCAATAACTTTGTAGCGACTGCCCGCGGGTTTATCATCTTGAGCTGCCTGTGTAATTGAGTCATAAACCTGATCAATCCAGGGTTGAAAGGCTGGATCTTGCTCAGTTCTAGGATGTGGAAGTGCTGTTCGAAGTTCTGTTTTAATTCGACCGGGGTTGGCGCTGAAAACTAAAATTCGATCAGCCATCAAAGCCGCTTCTTCAATACTATGGGTCACCATTAAGATAGCCGATAAATTGGTTTGTTCTGTATTCCATAAATCCATTAAATCTGCGCGTAAATTTTCAGAGGTCAAGGTATCGAGCGCTGAAAAAGGTTCATCCATGAGTAATATCGTGGGGTCAACAGCTAAAGCGCGTGCCAGGCCGACCCGTTGACACATGCCACCTGAAAGTTCTTTGGGGTAAGCGCTTTCAAAGCCATCTAAGCCTACCATATCAATGGCGCGCAGCGCTTTTTCTCTACGTTCATGGTGTTTGTAGGGTAAAGCCTCCAGGCCCAACTCAACATTACCCAATACAGATAGCCAGGGGAGTAAGGCAAAATCTTGAAAGACCATGCTTAATCCAGGAATGGGCTGTGTCACTGGTTGTCCTTGGTATAGAACCTGTCCTTGGGTGGGTTGGATGAGTCCTGCCATCATCCTAAGTAAGGTGGATTTGCCTGAACCTGTTTTGCCAATTAAAGCCACCAATTCACCGGGGTAAATTTTTAAAGAACAGTCATCAATCACCCTGACATCAGGGCGGTGATCTTGAGAAAACGATCGGCTCACATGATTGAGCTCAATTAAAGGGTTAGATGAAGGGATTGGCATCATACACTCCATGCGTTATGTCATTTAGTTTAAACAGATTTGAGGTTTATGCAAAGGCCTCATCATCATTGGCATCGTTTTTGAGCCCAATGGTATAAGGGGGCCCAAACGACTCGATTGATGATCAGTACAAATAAGCACATCATTGTGATGCCCAGTGTGAGTTGTACAAAATGCCCAGATCGATATTGAAGTGCGATATAGCTACCAAGTCCTGTTGCAATTAACTGATGTGGCCCCCACTCAACATATTCTGCGATGATGCTTGCATTCCAAGCACCTCCAACTGCTGAGATGATACCCGTCATTAAATGAGGAAAAATGCCAGGTAAGATCAGACGTCTCCATCGAATCCATTGAGGTAGTTGAAATAAAGTGGAGACATCATGCATGGATTTTTTGAGTGTTTGTGTTCCCGCAATGACATTAAATAAGATATACCACTGTGTTCCCAAAATAATCAGCGGAGAAGTCCAAATATTAACGCTTAATTGATGCTGAACAATTAAGGCTACGACAACAGGAAACAGCAAATTAGCAGGGAAGGCAGCTAGAAATTGAATAATGGGCTGTAGCCGAGTTGCCCAACGGGCGCGTAAGCCAATCCAAACTCCAATGGGAATCCAAATGAGTGCTGCCAGCGTAGTGCATACAATGATTCGAGCTGTTGTAATCAGTCCTAATATGAATGTTTCATAAAACTCATGAAGTTGAAGGATTTTAAATGGAGTCCAATCAATTTGTAATAATGACTTTATCCAATAGCCCAATAACATTAAACCAAGTCCATAATAGAGCCAATAGCAGTATGCTTGAGTTTGAGTATTTAATTTGAAACCAGGCTTTAGAGGAGGAGCTTGTTTTTGTGTGTAGTCTTTAAAGTGAGCATAGATTTTAGCAATAGATTTTAATAGATGTGTCCGTGAAAACATCAAGACAATCCAAGGTCTCTTTGTGGAAGAAGCTTCAGTGTTAAACTGATTTGACCAGTAAGTGAGGGGGCGCATTAAGCATTGATCATATAAACAAATCACAGCCAACATAGTTAAAATAGCTAAGATAATGGCTTGTTGATTCGCTTGTTCAATGGCCAATGCAATATAGGCACCTATACCCGGCAAACGGATGTCCTGATTTGAGATAGAGATGGCTTCAGATGCAACCACAAAAAACCACCCTGCAGAGAGTGAGAGCATGGTATTCCAAATTAAACTGGGTAATGCAAAAGGGACTTCAAAACGCCAAAAACGTTGCCAGGCATTGAGTTGCATGATTTGTACAGCTTCAGACAAGGATTGTGGCAATGTTTTTAAGCTTTGATAAAAACCAAGCATCATATTCCAAGCTTGTGAGGTGAAAATTGCAAAAATAGCAGCGCACTCAGGACCTAATAATTTTCCAGGAAATAAAGTAATGAAGCCAGTGACCGTCAATGATAAAAAACCTAAGACTGGAATTGATTGCAACAGATCAATGATTGGAATGATCAGCTTTTCAGCTTTTCGGCTTTTAGCTGCCCAGGTGCCAATGGTGAAGGTGAACAACAGAGAAAAGCATAAAGCAATAAGCATTCTTAGTGTGCTACGTAATGCATACTCAGGCAGTATATGAGGGTCTAATGTAATGACTGTTTTGGGTTGGCTCAATTGAAAGGGTGAAAGCATTTGCTGTGCGGCCCAACCCAGCATGATGAGTAGGGTTAATACAATGACCAATGCAATGATGTCCCAACAGTTGGGTGTGGGAGCGAGTGTCAAATCTTTTCGGGTAAACCAATTGAGATTTGGCATGAGTCAAAGTGCCTTATCGTAAAGCATTGATCATAATGAATTTTGATTATGGATTCAAATCATCATTGATGAATGAGATTTTTTATATTAACTTAAAAAAAACGACTCAGAAGGATCTTCTTATATGTTGAATGGATTAACTAAATTACTGAGAGATTCATACCAGAAAACACTCAAGGCGAGTTGGCTACAAACTTTTCTTTTTTGGGTTGGATGGATTGCACTCATTCATGCAGTATGCTTAAAGATTTTTACAGTCTTCTCATATAGCCTTCAATATGCCCTGCCTTTTTTGAATGCGGTTCTTGAGCACCAAGCTTTATTTTCTGTACTGATTCATTATTCTTTACTGATCGCCCTTGTTGTGTTATCGCCACTGATGATGTCTTTAGAAAAAGAGACCATAGGGGTTGCAGTCCGGTTGATTATTTTAGGGGTGATTGGTTTTGAAGGGCTATCTTTGAGTCTGTGGGGCATGCATCACCATTGGTGGGGTGATTGGATGTTGCATTCTTACGTGACCTTACCTGTTTCATTGGGTGTTTCGATGCTGATGATGTGGGTATATTCCTATGTGCTTAATCAAGCATCGCTGAAACAAAACTCATTGGGGTTTGTTAATGATACACCACCTGTCGATGGGAAGCTACCTCATTCTGAGCTGGCACCTCTTTCAGTAGAGATGAATAATCAGTCTTGGGAGAAGTCTGTTGTAGGTTTAGCAAGACAGCCCTAAGTATGATGCATTGTGTCATTGTGGTGATTTGATTTTTTTGAAGAGATAGATGGTCTATTGATTTAGAGGGTCGATATCATTAGTTAATCATATTGAGTGATAGAGTGTTCGTATCAATTGTATTATTTTTATTGATTCAAAATATTCAATAGCTTATGCTCTAGAATTATTAAAAAATAAATTAATTTTGCATTACTTTAGTTTTATTTCAATACATCCTTATTTTTTCAAACAATCTATGTCTGAGGCTTAATGGTCATTTTTGAAAGTAATATCAGAAAATATTTTCGAGCATTTCAAGAAGAGTATCCTTATCGTATACCGCTACTCGTTGTCATGTTTTTTTTTAAAAAATTTTTGTTGCCTTTAACCCTTATTTATTGGATATCGACTCAAGCAATGTTGAGTCTAAATATGTTGATATATTCATTCCTGATATTATTTTGCCTTAAATGTATTCTGATGTATCCTTTGTATAAAAAACTCACAGTTAAAGAGTGGCAAGATTTTTTTAAAGAAATCTGTTTATTTGCCGTGCTATTATTCAGCAAATGGTTGACTGTTTTTCAAGTGGTCATGCCCTTGTATCATGTCATGCTGCATCAATATGCTGAATCTTCTATAATGCTCATTAAACTGACTTGTTTTTCAATGGGTTGGATCACTCAGTCAATTTTTTTAGGATTGATCGTTCGTTTTGCCTATGGTTTTCATGAACATCGCATCGATATTATTCATGCCGATAGCTTTCAAATGTTACTTGTTCTGAAGGGATTGATCGTCATGTTTGTTATGGTTCCATTATATCATAGTGTATCATTAGCGGTATTCTTGCCACTCTGTGTGTTGGCTATGATTGCAACTTTCACTGTCATTATGCCGCTTGTTTTCAATGTGATGTTTCGTATAGCCTGTCCAATTGCAGGCGTCAAGTCAGAGCTTGTTAGAGAAACAACCCTAAAACAACATGAAGGAAATCCTGAAAAAATCACAACTCATACAGCGCATTTAACTCCAGCAGCGGCAGCGAGAAATTTTCCTCAGGTCGAAGATGAGACTCAGCGAAGACCCTCACGCTCTTCGATGGTCTTACCAAGTAATCAGCGTATTCATGAGAAGGACTTATCAAAGGATTTCAAATGAGATTAGGAGGGGTCTAAGTGAAGCCATTTACATAATTGATTTTGAATCTGATCAAGGCCTTGAGGGCGTTTGGTTGAGCAGGTTTGAACGGTGATTAAATGAGGGTTATCCCAAGTGTTAATCGTCTGCTCAAGTTTTAATTGGGCAGTCCTTTGTGCGCCAAATCTAAGTTGATCTGATTTGTTCAGAATAATATGGATGGGGCAAGATGAAGGAATGATGTCTTTTTGAATAGTTAAGTCAGCAGTTTGTAAGGGATGGCGAATATCCATAATCCAAAGAATACCCGCTAAAGTAGGGCGTTTTAAACTTGCTTTAAATAAAGGTGGCCACTGTGATTTAATGTTTCGACTGACAGCCGCGAAGCCATATCCTGGACAATCAATCAAGCAATCTCCTGATTTTAACTGGAAAAAATGCAAGAGTTGTGTGCGACCCGGGGTGCGGCTGGTGCGTGCAATGCGGTGTTGCAAAGTGGCATTAATCACTGAAGATTTACCTGCATTAGAGCGCCCAATGCACAAAATTTCATGGCCTGTTGCTTCAGGCAATTGTTGAGGCAAGCTGGCTGCAGTGAGGTAAGTGACTTGACGCAGTGGGGGTGGGCATTCAAAGGCTGTCATGACTCAATACAATGCTGGGATGTTGCGACAACAGATTTCTGGGGGGTGGAATACAATGTCCAGTAAGCTTCTAATGATTTGGGTTGAATATGATCAGCATGCCCGGCTGTGCCAAAGGCTTTAAAGCGGTCTTCACAAATGGCCTGCATGGCTTGAGTTGCAACGCCTAGATATTGTCTGGGATCAAATGATTCTGGGTGTTCTGAAAGGTATTGACGAATGGCGCCTGTCGACGCCATGCGTAAATCAGTGTCAATATTAATTTTTCTCACACCTTGTCGAATACCTGCTTGAATTTCTTCAACAGGCACACCATAGGTTTGGCCCATATTGCCACCATATTCATTGATAATGCTGAGCCAATCTTGCGGTACAGAAGAAGAGCCGTGCATCACTAAATGGGTATTAGGAATACGCTGATGAATCGCTTTAATACGATCAATTGATAAAATATCTTCAGTGGGTGGGCGTGTGAACTTATAAGCGCCATGACTGGTGCCAATGGCAATTGCTAAGGCATCGACTTGAGTCTGCTCAACAAAATCAGCTGCTTGATCAGGGTCAGTGAGCAGTTGTTCTGGGTTGAGGATGCCTTCAGCACCTGAACCGTCTTCCTCACCCGCTTGACCTGTTTCTAGTGAGCCTAAGCATCCTAGCTCCCCTTCTACTGAAACACCACACGCATGAGCCATTTGAACCACTTGTCGTGTAACGTCAACGTTGTAAGCATAACTTGAAGGGGTCTTCATGTCTGATTCTAAAGAACCATCCATCATCACTGAGGTGAATCCTAGCTGTATGGATCGTTGGCATACAGCGGGGCTCGCGCCATGGTCTTGATGTAAGCATACGGGGATATGAGGCCATTCTTCAACAGCAGCCAATACCAGTGCACGAATAAATGGAGCACCTGCATAGCGGCGAGCTCCTGCAGAAGCTTGCACAATGACAGGGCTGCGTGTTGCGTCAGCTGCTTGCATAATCGCTCGAATTTGCTCAAGGTTGTTGACATTGAAGGCAGGTACACCGAAGTTATGTTCTGCGGCATAATCTAATAATTGACGTAGTGTAATCAGTGCCATTAGAGCGTTATCTCCATCCTCAATCCATCATCTAGTGTATGATGAGCTTGAGGTGAGGGTCAATCTTCAATTGAAAATGAATCGCCACAACTACAGGTTGTGCTTGCATTCGGGTTACGTACAATGAATCGAGCGCCCATGCCATCTTCTTGATAATCAATG
Organism: Legionellales bacterium; assembly: GCA_002722995.1. Lineage (GTDB taxonomy): Bacteria > Pseudomonadota > Gammaproteobacteria > Comchoanobacterales > Comchoanobacteraceae > UBA729. The sequence goes on from PBNF01000032.1 coordinate 14,495, forward strand.
GTTGCGCCGGTTAGGTATAAATAGCTGATTGAATCGACCAGCACATGAACAGGGCTGACTTCAAGGGTATCCAGTTGCTCGAAAAGATGATCATTGGGTTGTGCATCGGGTGTTAATGAAAATTGGTATTGAAAGCCAGAACATCCACCACCTTGAATCGCAATACGTAGGTATAATGATTGAATTAAAGGGTCATCGGCACGCTCTTCTTGAATCAGTGTTTCAATTTGTTCTGCTGCACACGCAGTCAGCATAACCGGTTGGGGTTGCAATGCTGTAGACATCACTCAAACCTCTAATGTGATTATCATCATTTGATATCATAGCAAATTTAAGTCTAGATTGCATTGAATCTATTCAGGGATCATCTGGTTTGAGCTTAATTGAATAAAAAATTGATATCAAGATCGGTATTTCAAGCATCATCTCAATAATGATGTTAATATCAAAGTGAGTGATTGAATATGTGAGGAGAAGCCCGTGAACCAGTCACCTGAAAACTCAATTGATCAAGTCTTAGAATATGCTGAAACCTTTAATTGGAAAGCCCTAAAACCTGAGGCAGTGTTGCCGGTATTAACAGCATTGATTGTGAAGCATCGAGCTCAAGTGAATGAAATTTTATCAAGGCACCCACCCACTTGGGATACAACACTAGGGGCTTTAGCAGAACTGGATGAAGTTTTGGATCGTTTTTGGTCCATGATCTCTCACTTAAAGCATGTAGTATCGCGTTCTGGTTGGAGTGCGGTATATGCTCAGGCTTTAGAGTTGATTACGCAGTACAGTTTAGAGCGAGCACTTGATCCATTATGGTTGAAGGCTGTGACTCATCTCTCGAAATCAACAGCATCATTCAGTGAAGCACAGCAATCATCATTGGCTTTGATCTTGCGTGATTTTAAGCTGTCGGGTATGTTCTTACCACCTGAAGATCAAGATCGAATTAAAGCCATCAGTGCACAATTATCCCAATTGAGTGCCCAAGTGAGTATGCAGGTATTAGCGGCTACAGATGCTACACGTATTTGGGTGCGTTCCAGTGAACGTTTGGCGGGTTTGAGCTCAGATTGTGTCGATCAAGCACGTGAGCGTGCATCACAGCAAGGGCGATCAGGATGGTGTTTCTCGATCGAAGATGCAGATTGTAGAGCCATCATGCAAACTGCACAGGATCGTGCCTTGAGGCGCCAAGTGTTTCAAGCGCATCGAAGACGTGCTTCATCGGTCACCCCTCAAACAGGTGACAATGGACCTTTAATGGTTGAAATGCTTTCACATCGACAAGCGATTTCAGATCTTTTAGGTTTTGAAACTTATGCGCATCAAGTACTTGAAGCTCGAATTGCTGAAAATGTAGAGCATGTTAAGGGTTTTTTAGATGATTTTGCAGAGCGCGTGCGTCCTCAAGCTCAACAAGAATGGTCGGATTTAAAAACGTTTGCAGCCACACACCTCAATTTGAAACGATTACAGCCTTGGGATGTGGCGTATGCAATGACTCAATTTGAAACGCATACACTTGGGGTAGATCCTCAAGCCTATCGGCCTTATTTCCCTTTGAGTGCTGTAATTAAGGGATTACATCAAATCATCGGGACTGTTTTAGGGCTTTCAATCAGTATTGAATCCTGTGAGGCTTGGGCGCCCGAAGTGCAATGTTGGCGTATTCAAGATGATCAACAAGGTATTGATGCTCGATGTTGGGTTGATCTCTTTGCGCGTCCAGGCAAGCAAGGGGGGGCTTGGATGGATGAGTGTCAAACGCGATGGCGCAATCAGTCTAATCAAATTGTCCAGCCTATGGCTTTTTTAACATGTAATTTTATGCCGCCGAATGGCTCAAATGAAGCTCAGTTAACTCACGAAGAGGTCTTGACGTTGTTTCATGAGTTTGGTCATACATTGCATCATTGCTTATCTCAAGTGGATGTGCCGGATATCTCAGGAATTTCGGGTGTTGCTTGGGATGCGGTCGAAGTACCTTCACAACTCTTTGAGTGTTGGTGTTGGACCCAAGAAGGGCTAGATTTAATCAGTCAGCATGTTGAGACAGGTGAAACCTTGCCTAAGGTTATGATTGAAGCTTTACAGCAATCAAGGCAATTTATGGCGGCAACGGCCCTCATGCGTCAGATTGCATTGAGCCAATTTGACTGGGCATTGCATGCGCAGCGTACTACTTGGACAGTTGACAGCATCTATGGTTGTTATCAGGATATCATGCGGGCATACACCTGTACGCCTGTTTGGACTCAAGATTGTATGCCGGCTGCTTTTACCCATATTTTTGCGGGAGGATATGCAGCTGGATATTACAGTTATCTTTTTGCGGAAGTCATGTCTGATGATGCATTTGCTCGCTTTGAAGAAGAAGGGTTAATGAACCCTGAAGTGGGGCGAGCACTACGAGATTACATTTTAAGTCAAGGCGCGGTCAAGTCTGCTGATGTATTATTTAAAGCATTTCGAGGACGAGCGCCCACCATGGATGCCTTGTTGAGGCATCGGGGGTTAGCAACATGAGTGTTGATTGGACTTTAGCTAAATCTGCAGTTGCTCAACACGCTTTAAATTATCTTGAACCAGACATGATCATAGGGGTTGGATCAGGTTCAACAGTCCACTATTTTATTGAACAATTAGCTAAACATACATCAGATCTCAAAGGTGCAGTTTCAACTTCAGCAGAAACAACACGTCGTTTAAAAGCATTAGATCTTCCTGTGTACGATCTGAACACAGTGGATAGTGTGCCTTTATATTTTGATGGGGCTGATGAAGTTGATGCACGAGGCATGTGCTTGAAAGGCGGCGGCGGTGCTCTAACACAAGAAAAAATTGTTGCAGCCGCTGCTGATCGCTGGGTCTGTATGGTTGACCATAGCAAATGTGTTGAGCGATTGGGACAGGTTGCACCTATTTCTATCGAAGTCATTCAATCAGCGCGTAGCTATGTTGGGCGGGCCTTGGTTCAGTTAGGCATGAATCCTGTCTATCGTTCGGGGTGCTTGACTGATCAAGGGCATATTATTATCGATGCTTATCAATTACCCACCTTGTCATGGCTTGATTTAGAATGTGAAATTAATCAAATTCCGGGGGTGGTTGCACATGGTTTATTTGCGACACATCGAGCAAATACTGTCATAGTTGGGGCAGCCAAAGGTGAGGTGTCTGTTCAATCTATCTCATAAAATATTTTAGATCAGGTGTTGGATTTTGAAAAGAAAGGCGCTTGTCCTGAAAATTGCGTTGTTTAAACAGTGCGGATATTGAATTAATCATCCGCCCTTTGAGGCCTCAGTCAGCCTAGATCACTTGAACATCAATCATGCTTGATCATTGAGCTTGAAATCTATATGGCTTGACGGTGCGCGGCCAATCAAGCTTAAGAAACCTTTAAGATAAGTTATTGCAACCATTTTTAAATTCTATGGTTCTTCAACATCTTGTATGGATCTAAAATGTGTTGATTGAGCTTGAATAGATTGAAAATTCAGCATTTTAAAGATGATTCAACAGCATGGTGTTTAAAACTTGAGGGCTGATGAATGTCATTGAAACTTAAGTTTTAACCGTCTCTACAATAAAAGATAAGGTGAGCGTATATGATTTACTGATATCGGGATCACTTGAGGGATTTCAATGATTGCTCTTTTGGATCACAATAATCATCGCCTATCTCAGATGCTCGAGTATCCATTTGTATTCCTTTATCCAGGTCAGTAGACGGGGAAGGTGCTACCCACCATTTACGTACTGCATTGTAGGTTCCTTCAGCAGGTGATATGAGTAATTGAAGAAGTTTGTGAGCATCGTCTTTAAACTCATTGAGCCCTTCTGTTTTTGAGTACCAATAAGCACTTGCTAGAGACCCTATTTGTAATACCATCAGGAAGGATAGTGCTACTTGAGTGTTAAGTGCCCATAAAGGCACGCCTATTAAAACGGTTATAAGTGCTTCACATGAAATCAGTCTGTTTGTTGAGGGATTCCACTCAACATATAGTTTCAATAAGGCGAATAACATGCATAGGGAGAGGGTGAGAGGTCCTAGCAGGTTGGGTGGTTCCAGTATACTCAATGCAGGCCAGATCGGGATTAAGACATACGTGATGAAAAAATAAAGGATATTTGCTGCTAATGGAATGGCCGTTGATCCTTTTAAACGGTCTCCAATCGTGATGAAAAAAAATGTATTATTGAGTTCGAATGGAAAATGATGGATTTCTCTAGGGCTCAAAGATCTTTTCTTTTTTTTTGATTTTACTGAGCTGTAAACATGCATAAGTCAAATCCTTTTAAATTTATTCTTTTAAAATTTAATAGAGTCAGATTCAGTTGTCAATGCTCATGACGAATTAATTTAACCCCTGTTGTTGGGTGATTCAGCGGCTCATGACGTTAAGCTGTTGGGATAATACAAAGTTCATTCATGGGGATATCCCACGGATCGCGAGGGATCAAGGGACACAATTGAATATCATATAGTACACCGATCAACCAGGGAGGATTGCCGACGCCTTTTAAAGCTCGATCGTAAAAGCCTTGGCCATGACCTAATCTTCGGTGTTGCGGATCACAGCCCACACAAGGGACTAAGATGCAATCGAGTTGCCCAATCGATTCAATTGTGCCAGATTCAGGTTCAAAGATTCCAAATTGATTTTTGCGCCATGGGGAGGTTTGATTGACTTCAATCCAGTTTAATTGTTGCTCATGACATACTGGGAAATAACAGCGCTGCCCACGTAGAAGGCACATTTCAAAGACTTTCCAGAGGTTTAGCTCACCGGCTAAAGCTCGATAAAACCCAATTTTAGAAGCTTTTTTAAGAAGGGGGTGTTTTTCTAAAAGCTGTAGCGCATATTCAGCACCATCATCATGTTGTTTGGGTGTGAGGTTTCGACGTTGATTCAAAAGAATTATTCGAAGTTCTGATTTCAGGCTCAAGGGGCGATTCCAAGTGTGAAGCGTCTCAAAACTGCGTTGATGTCGAGCACCTAGATGCTGAATCCTAAGAGACAAGTGGGTATCTAAGGTGCGGCTTCAGCCTCTCCTGACAAGAGGATATGGACAACGGCTGCACACAAGTTCAACCCCGGGTATTGAGTATCGATTCTAAGAGTAAGAGTGCATCGACCATCAACACAGTAATTCAAGTATAGCTGATTTAAATAAGGTTATGCTACAGATTTTAGTATTTTTTCTTCTAATGATACAATGAAGGCAGTTAAGTCTTCTACTTGCGTTGAGTTATGACGTCTGGATTCTATCAGTTCATGCGCTAAATTGAGCGCTGTCATGATTGCAGTACGTTCTAAGCTCACCATTTTTTGATGTGTTTTAATTTCTCGCATTTTCTCATCAACGAGTTTTGCTGAAGTGTTGAGTGCTTGAATTTGATCTGAGGGACACTTTATATTTAGAGTATGTCCATAAATTTCAACAGATGTATATTGATCCTCAAGGGTCTCTGGTGTGTTCATTGGAGTTCCTCTTTGAGTTGTTGGATAATGCGTTTAATATGTAATGTTGCACTTCTATTTTTTTCAACTAAAGCAGCTCGAGCTTGAGACAGTTCTGCCATGCGGTGTTTAAGAAATGCATTTTCTTGTTTTAAGAGCACTGTTTGATCTAATAGATGATCAAGCATCAATGTGATGTTTTTGAGACGATCTTGAGTTGGAAGGGGCTGATGTTCCATGGGCTGACTCCAAGTAATGCCGAATAACTTAAGCTCAAATTCCCTGAGCTAATTTTAAAGTAGCATAAATCGCATGAAGTGTTAGGTCAATCTTTCTTTCTTATATGAATGCGCTAAATTTGATTAAATTATATTGAACATCAAAGGCTATATTGAATATTAAGTCGGTCATCTATTTTATATTTTGTGTAGAATCAATTAGTAAAGTTGATCAAATTTGTTATTTGAAGATGATGATAATCCCTCCCAGAACCTTTTTTATTCTGAAGTTGATTCCTCCCAGAACCTTACTTCCAATCAAATACCGCCTGTTCATCTAAGGGCTACATCATTAGGTTCTCCTAATCAATCTGAAAAAGAGCGATCATCAGGATCTTCTGATTTGCCTGTTACACCATCAGTAGAGCTTTGAGTCGTGAATAACAATTTTCTCATGAATAGGTTAATGAGTTCAATCAATGAGCTTTAAGGTTTAGCAGTGCTTAAAACTTTTGAGTGCTGTGTGCTCCAATATGGTTTTGTAATGCGTTGCTATGAGTCTTTTATCGTGGTGTTCATGAATCTATCTCAGTTGTCTTAATCAAAGTGTAACCGATCTCTTTTTTAGTTTGTTCTCTTCCTCATTTTTTAGCTGGAGCATGAGATTGTTTCGGCTGGAGCTTTAGTTCACACGTTTAAATACACCGGATTTGGCAGTGAGCATGAATTTTGATAAGAGTTGTGTCGTCGAGGGTGTTCGTTGGATTCATCTATGGAGGGTAGAGCTCAATATAAAACGCTCTCCTGAAGCATAGCGCATCAATGTTGTTTTAACCCCCGGGATGGCCAATCCCAAACGACTTAAAGGACCTAACCAAGCCGGGTGTTTTGAAGCAATTTGATTGAGGTGATGTGCAAAATGCGCCATGCATTGAGCATCGGGTTTTCGATGGCGTTGATAGCGGGCCAATACACGATCATGATGCCAAATTCGACCTGCAGTACGAGCGGTTTCAATGCAATCAATCAGCGTTTCAATATCTAAAAACCCTAAATTAGCCCCTTGCCCTAATACAGGATGAATGCTATGTGCAGCATCGCCAATGAGAACACAACCTGTACGAAAAAAGGCATCACTGATTTGTGTAGTCAGTGGGTAACTAAAGCGTGAAGTACTGAGTTGACAATGCCCAAAGGTTGATTGAGTGGCCTCAGTTAATGCTGAATTAAATTCGTGCGAGGTCATTTCAAGCATGTGTTCACATGTGTCCAGGTTTAATGACCAAATTAAAGCGGCTTGATGAGGGTCAGGTTGCGGCAATAACGCTAATGGGCCTGTGGGTAAGAAACGCTGCCAACCGCATCCATTGAGTCGTTGTTCAAGTGTGACATGAGCTACAATGGCTTTTTGATGAGTGGCTTGCTCTAAGAGGGTACAGTGAAGTTGATGCCTCAGCCAAGAGTTTCTGCCATCTGCTCCAATGACCAATGGGGCTTGAAGGGTTTGATTGTCAGATAATGTGAGTGTGATCGGAGTAGTGGTGCGGTCGATCTGCTCAGCAGATACGTGGGTATAACATTGAATATTTGAATGTGTTTGAGCGGTAGTCCATAGCGCATAGGTCAGCTCTGAAACGGAAATGATCAGGCTTAGATAGGGTTGATAACACGTAGCTGCTTCGAAAGACCAATCAATTCGATGATAAGGGTCTGTGATTGATAAATGTGTCATGGCAGCAGGCGTGATTTGATCCCAAATATGGCACTGTTTTAAAAGCTTAATCGCATGGGGGTTGAGTGCATGAACCATTGGGTTGTCTGGATTTTCATTGGGTAGACGGGGTGCAATTAAGGCAACACTGTAATTAAGGTCTGCTAATAAAATTGCAGTACTCAGCCCCATCACGCCACTTCCACAGATGATGACATCAAAGCTCATGATAAGCTCTCCAAAGCTTTCTTCCAGCTCGCTAAAGTTTGTCCTTTCAGTAAATCATGATAAGGGGGCATTAAACCTAAGGCGCTTTGAATGCGTGAACGTGTTAACGTGGGGTGATGATGGATGAGCGAGAGTCCAAGGCTTGTCAATGGGCCGATTCGATGTGCCCAGCGGTGAGATTGAAATGCAGCCAAGCTGAAGGCATAGGTTTGATCAATGTCAGGTTTACGAGCTTGCATGACTTGATTCAACCCCATGCGTAAACTATTGCCTTCTAATCGGCGTTGAACACAATGTGATAAGAAATGTGCACAATCTCGAATCCCTAAATTGAACCCTTGTGCTGCAACAGGCGGCAGTGTTTGTGCTGCATTCCCGATTAAAATAACACCTTCGGGCAGTCGGCCAGTTGTGATTTGTGCTGTGACAGGATAGCACGCTGTATAAGGGCTACGCGTTTGATCAGGTGTCAGTCGATGTCCTGCAATAGATTGCATCATACGTGCACGTGTACGGTGATTACGCAGTCGTTCAATGGTATTGGATGTACTGGTCCAAATCAGTGTTCCATTGGATGCTGAAATAGGCACATAGGCTAAGGAGCCTAGAGCGCTGTTGCGAATCCAAGTGTTAGGGCCTGCGCCTTCAATAGGAATAATTAAGGCTGCAGCATCATTTAGATCTGTTTGAAGGGTGGCTTGGCATTGACTGCGAACCCATGAGTGTGTGCCATCTACGCCAACAACCAAAGTGGCATTTATATCTATAGGGCCTTTTTCGTGGGTAACAGATAGGTGGTGAGTGTGTTCGCCCAATGATAACTGTTGTGGACACGCTGAGCAGTAAGTGTGAGGTAAATCCATCACAGATAAGCAGTGCTCCATCCAATCGTGTGCAGACATCACTTGGCCTAAATACGGAATATGATAGTTTGAAGCTTTTAACTCAACAGCACCCCAAAACCCTTTGAAAGAATAGTTTAATGTTTCAATGGGCCAAGTATTAAGTTCACGTGAATATAAGCCAAGTTGTTTTAAAATTTGACAGCTACCATAGGATAAAACCAGTGCGCGTTGATCTGTTTTTCGATGTAGTTCAGGTTTTGATTCTAACAATACACAAGAAAAACCTAAAGCGTTTAAGGTATGTGCCGACATCAAGCCGCATAGCCCACCGCCGACTAAGCATACATCAACTTTCATGACTGCATCATCGCTTCAATGGCTTCAATGGTTTTAGGTGCAGTATGGCTTAAGACTTCACAGCCTGAAGGTGTAACATACACGTCATCTTCAATACGAACCCCAATGCCTCGCCATTGTTGAGCAATGAGATCATCATCGGCTTTAAAGTAAAGGCCTGGCTCAATAGTGACCATATAGCCAGCTTGGAAGGGTTGTGTATTTGCGTTTTTAGAGGTCACATCATGGACATCTAAGCCTAAATGATGACCCAGGCGATGCGGATAAAATCGTCGCAAAGATTGATGCTCCCGTAGCGTGTCGATAGATCCTTTAAAATACCTAAGTCCAATAAACCTTCAATTAAAATCTGTTGTGTGAGAGATTCTAGTTCATCCCAAGTGACGCCGGGACGAATGGCATCAATCGCCGCGGTTTGAGCAGAGAGCACTAATGAATAGATTTGACGTTGTTCAGTTGAAAAGGTCCCATTGATTGGGAATGTACGTGTAATATCAGCCGCATAACCTTGATATTCCATTCCAGCATCTAACAAGACTAAAGCCCCTTCTTCGATAAACGCTTGATTGTCTGTGTAATGCAAAACACAAGCATGTGCTCCTCCTGCTGCAATTGTTGGGTAAGCTAAAGCAGTGCCACCTTGTGTACGACCTGTTGCAAAGAATGTACCTTCAATTTGAGCTTCTGTCCAATTAGATTGACAGTGTTGCATGACTTGCTGATGTGCCTGTGCTGACAGTGAAGCTGCTTGCTTCATTCGGTTATAGGCTAATTCATCTTTAAGCATTCTAAAAGGTGCTAATAATGTATCGAGGGTGTGATGATTGCCTTGAAAGGTCGGATAGATTTTTTTAAAAGCGTCAACTGCAGAAGTGTTGATTAAAAACACATCAGTGGTGTGTTGTAATTGTTGATGAAGGCGTGCAGGCCAATCATCTAAAGCAATGCTTTCTTCAACACCATACTGCTCACATGCGGACGTTGGAGTGGTCCATTCACCGGTCCACTGTGCCATGCTAGGGTCTGCTGTACGACAGGCCATGACGCGATGTAACCGGCCTTGTTCAAGGTATATTAAATAGCGTGTATGAGGTTCAGGGCAATCTGTTAAATACAACATATTACTGTATTGACGATAGGGATAATGCACATCACCATTGCGAATCAATTCGGGTGCAGCTTCTAGGATAATAAGGCTATGTGCGCCAATCACATCAAAGAGTTTGCGGCAACGTGCAGATAAACACATGCGCTCAGAGTGGTTGGGTCGATACATACGAGGATCCTTGCTTTCATTTCATCAGTTCATCGATTAGTTTAACGTGAAATGAACAGCGCTTAAAGTGATTTTCAGGGACAACGCATCTGAAATATGACGGCCTATTCATAGATGATCGGAATAATGATCAAAATGGGAGATGCCTTCTTGATCTGATTGTTGTGATTGGAGTGTTACGATCAGTTTCAGATCGGTTTGATTGTTTTGATTCAAATTTAGATTGAGCAGAAAACTTTTGAAGCGAAAGATGAATAAATTGTTGATTTTATTTTGTTTTTTTGGTATTTTTTAATAAAAATATAAGGAAAACATTATGAACGACATTCAATCTTCAGATTTAAAAACGAAGTTGACAGAATTGCACGAAGCGTTGAGCCGTGTCGATCAAAATAATGAGGATGGTATTTTTAACTGTGTTAACACTGATGATAGGAATCTAAAGGATCTATTTGCAACATTCAATTTATTTGTGGAACACAGAACATTTATAAAAGGTATAAAGGATAGTGGACGCCAAAGAGTAAGATTTAATAACCGTTTTGATCATTGTGGATTAAAAGAAGAGTTTAAGATAGCGGTAAAGATAGTGAAAATATTGTGTGAGCAGAAGAACGATCCACCAACTAATATAGATGATCTGGTCAATACAGGTTATCAAAGTAAAGTGTATCCTAAAAAATATGGTGCTAATATTTGTTTGAACATAGCTGCCTTTACGTTTATGCCCTCGATAGCGATACTGCACGGACTGACTGTAGAACGAGCTGTACAGATACCATCTCTGATGATGGTAATTATGATCGCTACATCGGTCGCTCTGGTATCTATACTGTGTTATTTTAGCTTGAATTATTTAATTGATCTTGATGCTGCAGCATTAAAAGGATTAGAAAGGTATTATCAGCGTTCGGTAGAAGAACTTGCTGCTCTCCCTTCACAATTGGGGCAACAAGATGGTGTCCCTTCACCAGCTCTACATTCGATGGGTGATGGAGTCAAAATTGAGAAAAAATTAAAGCTCTAATAAATATTGACAGTATCCTCCATTAGAAGTTACAAGGGATTTCGCTTTCTCAAAGATACCTTATTTTTTTACAAGCTCTCTTTTTATTAAAAAGCTGAGCCGTATGATTGGGCTATGATTGGTCATGACCTGATCCTTATGGGTTGACTCGCTTGCTCAGAAGTATTTGCGCAATCAACTTGCTGAGCAAAATTTGGGTCTAGACTAGCATGAAGCTATGATTTCCAAATTTTCCAGAGGATCTGGATCATATGTTTAGACTTTCTGTAGTTAAATCTAAACTCACACTCTTTGAGAGGCAAGAAGAACTTTTCATCAGTCAGTCCATTAAACTTAGCCCGCCTTCTTTTAGCGAAGCTCCAAAAGCTTTCAATGCCGTTGACATGGCATTTTCCTCGTGCAAATTCATCCTTAGAAGGGTAGACGCGATAGTGGTCATAGCCATTGAGGATGAGGCCATCATAAGCCTTCAGTGCTTCCTTCTAGTATTTTCCCTTGTCTAATGGGCATTAGAGAGGCTTTAGAGCAATTCTCAACAATTTCCACATAAACATTGCCATCACGCTTAAGAAGTCCAAATACAGGGGGTTTAACAGCAGCACCACGACCGCGTTTACTACGAATGCGCTTGGCACCAAAATAGCTCTCGTTAAATTCAAATTCGCCTGAAAATAATTTGTTTCCTTCTCTTACAGACGTTGCGATCTTTTGTCTGAAGAGATTGAAATAACGGTTGATTGTGTTCCGATTAATGCTTAATAGGACAGCTGTCTTTGAGGCTGTTATGTCCTCGCAAAAATACAGCATTATTTTTTTAACCTTATCATCGCTTAAATCTTTGTATATTATAGCATTCCAACATATTTTTATGCCTCATGCTAGTCTAGACCCTAAATTTTTACCTAATCAAATTAATTTACCCTCTAAACAAACTACATTACGCTGGGTTTTTCAGTTAATGGAGGAAGTTAATCTTGTCAAAATCACCCTTAATGGTATTTCGAATCGACTCATAGATGGCTTATGTGCATTTAAAAGGAAGATTATTGGGCTTTTGGGTGAGAAAGTGAGAATATTTACATGCGATCAATCTCTTTGGAGGCTTCATCAATTGAATATGTAACATGATCAACTGTACTGGGTATAAGTTCTTCTAATTTAAAAATTTTGAGTTCTGGTTAGTCAGATTCAAAGGGTGTTAAGCCTAATAGGGAATCTAATCCAATCATACAGCGCTTTAAAGAGACAACTTGCTCGCAGGCCATACTGATTCCTGGAATAAAGCAACTACGATCATGACTGTCGTGTGTCAGTGTAAGGCTTTCGCCTGATTGAGCCATATAGACAGACTGTGATGCTAAACTAGACGGCAGGCGTAGTGAATGGATGGGGACTTCTCGATACTGAGCCCCTAAGCTGCCTGGATGTGTTTCTGAACTGTGATGTGGTGTGGGAGACTGTTTTCGAGCTTGAGCAATGCGATCCGCTGTAGCCAATGCTGTGCCAGACGGTGCATCTTTTTTAGCTAAATGATGCGTTTCTGTGATGGCTGCATGTGTGAAAAATTGAGCGGCTAAGCTTGCACAATGCATCATCAAACAAGCCCCTATTGAAAAATTGGGCACAATCATCGCCCCTAACTGTTTTTCAGAGCAGAGATGTTGTAAGGATTCGATGTCAAGTGCAGATAAACCACTGGTGCCCACCACAGGATGAATGCCAGCGTCAATTAATTGATGAACATGTGATAATACTGTTTGTGGTGTAGTTAAATCTAATCCAACCATGGGTTGATGCGTTCGAATGGCTTCTTCTAAGGATTGGCCTCGCCCACAGCCGCCTGCATAGATTAATTGAGGGTTAGATTCGATGGCCTCAATCGCAATACGACCCATTTTTCCCAGATGCCCAATCACTAAAACTCGAATAGGGGTGGATATACTCATTTAATCAATGCCTCCAGTACAATAACGAGAATGCCTAAAGGTACTGTATATTTCAGGTTAAACTGAAAGAATTTAAAAGACAGTACATGTTTAAAATTCAAAGCTTTTTTTAAGGCATCTTCTGGAATATAATGTCCAGCAAACCAAGCAAAACCTAAGCCACCTAAGGGGAGTAATAGATTCGTTGTGGTGTCGGTGATCAAATCAAATAGTGTGGCATTCAATAACGGTTTGAAATTTGACCAGTGGTTAAATGATAAAACAGTCACTAATCCCAATATCCAAGCAATTCCACCCATTAAATAACAAGCAGGTTTTCTCCTGAAATTAAATCGTTCAACTAAAAGTGCGACCCAAGGTTCTAGTAATGAAATGGATGAGGTCCAGGCTGCAAATAAAAGCAACATGAAAAATAATGATCCAAACCAACGTCCTGCTGCCATTTGTGAGAAGATAATGGGTAATGTTTCAAACATGAGTCCAGGGCCTGAAGCAGGTGATAAATGATAGGTGAACACTAACGGAAAAATCGCTAAACCCGAGAGTATTGCGACCAATACATCTAGCGCAGTGATAACAAGCACTGTGCGAGCAATGGGGGCTTGATCTGGTAAGTAAGCCCCATAAACTAAAATACACCCAGCCCCCACGGCTAACGTGAAAAAAGCATGACCTAAGGCTGAAATTGCAATTGTAGGTGTGATATTTGATAGGTTGAAATGAAATAGAAAATCAATACCTTGAGCTGCGCCAGGGGTATTTAGGCTATAAATCACCAATCCAATCAAAATGATAAATAATGCTGGCATCAACATGCGTGCAGCCTTCTCTAAACCTTTTTGAATACCTTGAGCGACCACTCCAACAGTCATGAGCATAAAAAGTGCATGGTAGGTCATTAATTGAACCGGATCATTGAGTAAGTTTGACCATAATGTTTGAATGTGTGATGTTGATACATGATAAAATGAGTTTGTTGCCGCTTTAAGCCAGTAACATAGAGACCAGCCCGCCACTACGCTGTAAAAAGATAATACACATAATAATGTGATGGCCCCAAGCCAACCTAAATAACGCCAAGCAGGGTGTGCATGATGTGTCTGAGCCAAACGCTGTAAGCTTGTAATGGCATCACTACGACCCAAGCGACCTAAGGTCATTTCTCCCATCATCAAAGGAATTCCAACTAAGAGGACGCACAGCAAATAAATCAAGACAAAAGCACTGCCACCATGGGTGCCTGCCATATATGCAAATTTCCAGATGTTGCCAAGCCCCACAGCTGCCCCCGTTGTGGCTAAAATAAAGCCAATTTGATTAGACCACCGTGGTTGTTCAGTACTGCGTGACATGAAAGCCCTTCATTCAATCAGCATGTAGTATAGCAATGATGATCGATAAAATCATGTGTCAGTACCATTGATTTGACCATCTATTTATTCAATGACCTATCTGAATGTCTGAATTGAATGAGCCATTAGTTTCCATTCATCAACTCCATATAAGGTTTATTGAGGGCGTCTCAAAGTTGAGTTTTTAGAGTATTTGTTTGTAAGTAAAAGTCTTATGTTTATTTTGTTATTTGTACTATGTAATTGAAAATTAAGTAAAATTACTGTGTTTGGTGTTTGTTTGTTTTGCTAGTTTTAGTCAAGAGATTGATGGCAAAAGGAATCGATATGAATGAATACTGGGAGCAATTAGTGAACGTGAAGCCTTTACTTCAATTGAATCAAAGCAAGCGTGACCTAAAGACTAAATCTTCTCAAAAAAGAATTCGATATCAGGTCAGCAATATTAAAGGCATTTATTTTACTTTAAGGGAGTATCAATGTATTCAACTCATGTTTAAAGGGCATACGATGAAAGAAGCGGCTGATCAGTTAAATTTGTCTGCACGTACAGTTGAATTTTATTTGCAAAATGTGAAAGATAAAATGGGCGTTCGCTCAATCAAGCAAGTATTGTATCGTTTATCAGATAGTTCATTTAATTGTAATTGATCCTTGCATTATAACCTTTAAGGTCGTTAAATAAATAACCATGGACGCAATATATGAACACACATTATTAGGCCAGCGTGTATCGGCACCTGTGGCTTACGACCCTGCTATTTTACAACCTTTAGTGCGTCATGTGTGCCGCGGTGATCAGCTTTCAAAAGCTTTAGCTCAAGGTTATGAAGGTTGGGATGATTGGATGTGTCATGAAGTCTCTTGGTGTGATCTTCAAGGATGTCCTAAAATTGCGCAGGTGCGTATTCAAGTGCCCGCTTTGAGTCGTTGTTTAGTCGAATCTAAATCACTTAAACTGTATTTAAATAGTTTAAATTTTCATCGATTTGAATCAGAAGCCGCCTTTAAAGCTTGTTTGATTCAAGATATTAGTCAAGCGGTTGAAGCTTCCATTGAAGTTGAGATCAGGCATTGGCCTGATTCAATCTCTCAGGTTACGAATGATCCCAGTGACTTTGAATGTATCGATGAATCTTTAAAAACCTATGCCTCATCTTCAGAATTAAGACCTGATTGTCTAACATTGCTTGATTCAGCATCAAGTATACAGCGTTATGTCAGTTATTTATTTCGCTCAAACTGTCCGGTGACAGGTCAGCCCGATTGGGCTAGCATATGGATTGAGATTGAAGGGCCCAAAGTAGACCCAGTTGGTTTGTTAGAGTACCTACTTTCATATCGCTTGCATCCTGGATTTCATGAACAGTGTATTGAGCAAATTTGGGTTGATTGCCAGTCTTACCTGCAGCCTCATCAGCTTAAGATTCAAGGATGTTTTACTCCACGTGGTGGGATTGCAATTTATCCATTGCGGAAGATGTCCAAGGCATCAAACCTTCAGTGAAAGTCATCTTAAATTGAGATCATATCTCCTTCAGATCTTATTAAGATACGCCAGATCCATCGTTTCGGCGAGTGCATTTGAGTGATATAGCCTTCAATATAAGTGAATAGCCTATGTGTAAACGGAGGCTATGCTCATCGGTTTCCTGATAGGTTTAAAGGAGGGTGTTTCAGTTTGAACGAAGCCATTCAATCAGAGCCTTTAAAGCGCCCAACCTGCGTGGAATTCAACGCATGAATGCAATGATATGTGACTCAATATCCTGCAGCTTTTAAGCCGTCCATGATTCGTTTACATTTCCTAAATTATCAATATTAAAATCAGGTTCAAATGATTCTTCAAGAAAATAATCCATGATGTGCTCCTTTATTATTGTTATCTATTTAGTATAAGGCGCTAAGATTAAAATATGATTAAGTGAATTGAGTGTTGAATCTGATTATTTAATGAATACAAAATTTTAAATATTAGAATCAACCCAATAGCGTTTGAAGTTCATTTGACAACTGTTGTGCAACATGTTCAACCATAACCGGATCGGTGCCCTCGACAAAAACACGAACCAGTGGTTCTGTTCCAGAAGGACGAATCAGGATACGTCCTTGATCACCAAGTTGTTGAAGGGCCTGAGCCTTAATAGCATCTAATTGCTCTGAAGGTGGCCAAACATGATCCGGAGAGCGTTTTAAATTAATCAGAGCTTGTGGCAATTTATGTAGTGTACTGACCAAAGCATGAAGGCTGGATTGTTGAGTCACCATCGCGCTTAAAACTTGTAGTGCTGCAATGATACCATCACCCGATAAAGTTTGATTTAAGTCAATTAAGTGACCTGAAGGTTCGGCCCCTAGATGCCAACCGTTTTCTTTAAGTTTTGCCATCACATGTCGATCTCCTACATCAACGCGCTCAAAAGGAATATTCATACGTTCAAATGCATATTCTAAAGCACCATTTGACATATGTGTTCCAACAATGCCTCCGGTGAGTGAGCCTTGCCGATGTAAATGTTGAGCAATGACATAGAGTAGATAATCTCCATCACAGACTTGGCCTGTGTGATCCACCATAATCACACGATCACCATCTCCATCAAAAGCAATGCCACAATCGGCTTGTTCAGACAGCACTGTTTGCGCTAACTGTTGAGGGTATAGTGCACCGCAGTGTTGATTGATATTAAATCCATCAGGTGTTGCATGACGTACAGTGACAGTAGCCCCTAATTCCTCAAATACACAGGGAGCGATTAAATATGTTGCGCCTTCGGCGCAGTCTAATACAATATGCAAGTTGCTCAATGCTTGAGGTGGGCCGTTAAACCGACTTTTACAACGTTCAATATAACGAGCTGGTGCATTTAAAAAATGTCGAGCACGTCCAATTGAATCTGAAGTAACCACTTCCATGGGGTCATAATATCGATTTGATACAGCGTGCTCAAAATCATCGTCAAGCTTTGATCCTTGAGCATTGAATATTTTAATGCCATTATCTTCAAAGGGATTATGTGAGGCAGAAATCACAATACCTGCAGCCGCACGAAGTGTTTGAGTTAAGTAAGCAACAGCAGGTGTTGGCATGGGGCCAAGTAAACCAATATTCATGCCTGCTGCAGTTAAACCAGCTTGCAGGGCTGATTCGAGCATATAGCCTGAAATGCGAGTATCTTTACCAATCAATACCCGTTGAGCCGGTTGGGTTTCATAGAGCAAGCTACCCAGTGCCCAACCTAATTTTAGCATAGATTCCGGATTGATCAGTGATCCA
This sequence comes from Legionellales bacterium, assembly GCA_002722995.1. Taxonomy (GTDB): domain Bacteria; phylum Pseudomonadota; class Gammaproteobacteria; order Comchoanobacterales; family Comchoanobacteraceae; genus UBA729. The sequence continues at coordinate 32,203 of PBNF01000032.1, forward strand.
CCCACAGGGCCACGAATACCATCGGTGCCAAAGAGTGATGGTTTCATAAGCAATTCTCCGGTTGAGTATGATAGGCTTGCATAATAGCTAAGGTATGTCGAGCCCATTCAACATCATGTGTCCGTATAATATGAGCTCCATTTAAATAGGCTAAACCAGCAGCAACACTACTGCCTAATCCAACAGCAAATGTATCATCTGGGTCTTTAAGTTGTGCTCGAATACAGTGTTTTCTAGAGAGCCCTACTAAAATGGGGCGGTTAAATTGCTTAAGGCGTGAGAGTTGACGTAGTATCGTCCAATTATGTGCTATCGATTTTCCAAAACCAAACCCTGGATCAATTAAAATGCGTGATAGATCAATTCCGTGTTCAATGCATTGCTGTAATCGTGTCTTGAAAAAAGCCTCAAGGGCGGACATGACATCGTCCTGATCATAGTGAGGGGCTTGTTGCATGGTTTCAGGTGTGCCTTGCATATGCATTAAACATCCAGCTGTTGTCTGCTGAACAAATTCGCTCAAAGCCCCTGGATGACGTAAAGCTTTAATGTCATTAATGAGATCAACTCCTTCGTGAACAGCTGCGTGCATCACCTCAGGGTGATAGGTATCAATAGAGAGGTAGATTTTGAACCGTTGTTTGATGGCCTTGATGATAGGTAATACACGATCTAGTGTTGTTTGGGCATTGATACGTTGAGAGCCAGGACGGCTGGATTCTCCTCCGATATCAAGCCATTGAGCTCCTGCCTCATAATGCGTCTCAGCCAGCTGAAGGGCTTGATCTACAGCGTTGATGCGGCTGGGGGCATAAAATGAATCAGGTGTTGCATTAATGATCCCCATCAAATGAGGCGTATCAAGTGTCAGGGCACCTTGTGTTGTGTTCAGTATGCGTTCAGATAGGGTACTCCAATGATATTCGGACATTGTTCAAATATTAATCTTCTGAAGGGGGGGCACTGCGTGATGAACGTTTCGTCGTTGTTTTAGAACGCGTGGTTGTTTTGGTTGTCGCCGAAGTGCGCTTAGCTTTGGGTTTTGGATCTGAGGGCACCGCTTCAGACTGAGAGGCTGAAGCAGTTGTCGGTTCTTCAGATGTTATAGAAGAAGGGGTATCTTTAGGCTCCCAATGAGCGGGTGGTTGAGCTGGTTTCCCTGCCATCAGATCAGCAATCTGTGTTTCATCAATGGTTTCATACAGCATTAAAGCATCTGCCATACGATGCAACGTATCCATATTGTCTTTTAGTATTTTTTCAGCTTTTTTGTAAGATTGATCGATCAGCTGTTTGACTTCAACGTCGATTGAATGCGCAGTGGTGTCTGACATTTCACGAGAACGAGACATTGAGCGGCCGAGAAAAACCTCACCCTCTTCATTAGCATAATTAATGGGGCCTAGCTTTTTATTGAGACCCCAGCGTGTCACAAAGTTGCGTGCGAGCTCTGTGGCTTTTTCAATGTCATTGCTGGCACCTGTTGTAACATTTTTTTCACCAAAGATAAGCTCTTCTGCAATACGTCCGCCATATAAACTGCACAATTTCCCCAAGATGTTATTCAAAGACATACTTAAGCGATCTTGTTGAGGTAAAAACATTGTGACCCCTAATGCGCGTCCTCTAGGAATAATCGAGACTTTGTATACTGGATCATGCCCTCCACCAATCTTAAGCCCAACAATAGCATGCCCTGCTTCATGGTAAGCCGTGATGCGTTTTTCTTCGTCGCTCATGGCCATTGAGCGACGTTCTGCGCCCATCATGATTTTATCTTTAGCTGCCTCTAAGTGTTCCATAAGGATATTCGTAGAATTATTACGTGCAGCTAACAAGGCCGCTTCATTCACAAGGTTAGATAAATCAGCGCCTGAGAAACCGGGTGTGCCGCGTGCTAGCATGTGAGCATCTACATTAGATCCCAGTACGACTTTTTCTAAGTAGACTTTAATGATTTCTGTACGGCCTAGGATATCAGGTAATGGAACATAAACTTGACGATCAAAGCGACCAGGACGTAATAGTGCAGGGTCTAACACGTCTGGGCGGTTGGTTGCCGCCATGACAATCACCCCTTCTTTGCCTTCAAATCCATCCATTTCAACTAACAATTGGTTAAGTGTTTGTTCACGTTCATCATGCCCTCCACCTAAACCAGCCCCCCGCTGTCGACCCACTGCATCAATTTCATCAATAAAAATAATACAAGGTGCTTGCTTTTTGGCTTGTTCAAACATGTTTCGCACTCGAGAGGCCCCGACTCCAACAAACATTTCAACAAAATCAGATCCAGAAATACTAAAGAAAGGCACATTGGCTTCACCTGCAACTGCTTTGGCCAGTAACGTTTTACCGGTTCCAGGAGGGCCTACTAACAAGCTACCACAGGGTATTTTTCCACCCAGTTTTTGAAATTTTGAAGGGTCTTTTAAAAATTCAACCAGCTCTGAAACTTCTTGTTTGGCTTCAGTGACCCCTGCAACATCTTTAAAAGTAATATTTGGAATGTCATTACCCGTGAGCATCTTCGCACGATTACCACCAAAAGACATGGGGCCTTTACCACCTGATCCCCCTCCTTGCATTTGGCGCATGAAAAACAACCAGACCCCAATGAGCAGTAACATAGGGAACCAGTTTAAGAAGATGGTCATTAACAAGCTACGACGCTCAGGAGGCGTGCCTTTAACGCTGACATTTTGCTTGATCAGCTCACCTAGCAGATAGTTATCAGGCATGGGCATATAAGAAATAAACGGCTGAGCGGTTGTGCTTTCCCCCGTGATTTTTTGGCCTTGAATGGTCACATGTTTAACTTCGCCTTGGCTTACTTTTTGAATAAATTGTGAGTAGGGTAGCTCATTTGAAGCATGCGGTTTGGGACCAAAATTACTAAATACAGAAATCATGATGGCCGTAATAATGAACCATAAGAGCAAATTTTTGAATTTTTCGTTCATGTCTTTTCCTTGATCATGTTTTGAGCTGGTTCGTGCAGCACGAATTTTTTCATTATAACCAATATCAGCAACAAGGGGAAGCTGTCTTTAAAAGAGAAATACCATTCGCGAATAGAATATTGGCTTTTTAAAAGAAAGCCTTCTGAGTCAGCTTGATTCTGAATGGTGTCTCTTTCAAGCCTGACAATAGAAACTTTGTTGTGATGCGCCTGTTTCGATTGGGGCTAGCCACAATCGATCAATTTCGTTACAGTCATTAACATGAAATTGAATTGGAGCACTGAGATGAAATGGCAGCATATTCAAGATGAGTTCACTGCGCATTGGGTGGGATATTCTTCAGAAGCGCCTTCAATGAATGAAAACCCTGATTGGGTTGTATGTGTTTTGCATGGGTTAGGGGCTCAGGGGGTTGAGTTTAAAGACATGATTGAGCCACTCGCACAGCAGTGGAAGTGTTCTACACAGTGGCATATTCTTCAAGCGCCAGATCGTCCTGTGACACGGCAAGGCGGTGCTGTGATGCCGGCTTGGTATGATGTTTATGATTTATCTTTAGATTCAAAGCAAGATACCCAAGGGATTCATCAAGCGGCTGATCAGCTGCATCAATGGTGTCATCAACAGGTTCAAGCAGGTATTCCTTCTAAAAAAATCATTTTAATGGGATTTTCGCAAGGAGGTGCTTTGGCTTTATATAGTGCATTAACGTTAGGTCTTCCCTTGGGTGGAGTGGTGGCATTATCCACATATCTCCCCTTGAAAGAAGAGCTTGAGGCGATGTCCATTGAACAAACCGCACCGATTTGTTTAATGCATGGTACACAAGATACTGTGCTTACGCCTGAATTTGCAGAAACAACGCAAGCTTATTTAACACAGTCGTATCCAGGTGCACTTGATGTCTTTTGGTACCCTATGGCGCATACCGTGTGTATGGCTCAGCTGATCGATCTAAAAGATTGGTTATTGCGACTCCATTAAGGGCGTGATATTGGAGGCTTATGATCTCGGGTGTGTTGTGAATTAGATGAGTCAGTTTGAATCACCTCTTGAGTCTTAAATGTATTTGATGTTAAGGGCGCCGTAGCGGGAAAAGTGAGCTCTAAATCACTGGCTCGAAGTGAATCTACGCAAGACAATAAAGCGTCAGGTTGAATCCGTAGATGACGGTGAACATAGGGATCATCATGCATGAGAATATTACGCCAAGCAATCACTAATTCTTGAGGATCAGATAAAAATATGGCTTGCTGTTTAATGCGTTGGTAGCATTCTCCAAGTTCAGTGAGCCAAAAAGCGACGATTGATGGATGATAGGGGTGATTGCAGGTGCGTTGTCTAGCTTGCTGGAGGGCTAAAATCAAATCACAAAGTCTTATCTTTAGTTTTTTAAGCTTCTTGAGTGCTTTGGATTCAGATACAGCGGATGAAGGAGGGGTACAAGATGAATCGTTCGAGGGTTGAGTGATGCGCTGAGAGGGCGTGGGTCCTAAAGACGCTATATCGAAAAGGGTTGGGTCTTTGAGACAGTGACCAGCGGCTTGAGCACACTGTTCAAAGTGTGAAAGTGTACAGTTGAGGTGTGCGAGTTGATCTCTAATTTTATCCCATTTCAATTGAGAAGGTTTTTTAGACACAAGCTTTCTTTTTTTAAGATAATCAATCAAGGTCAATGCCGCTTTTTTGAGTGGTTCTAAATCCGCTTGAGCTGCTTGGTCATTTAAATAGGGGGCATGTGTGCTGATTTGCATCAATTGTCTTATCAAAAGCCCCCAATCATGCGGTTGATTCAAACGAACTGAAGCCAATCGTTTGCAGGCTATGTTGATATGATCCGATGCCTGAGCGGCTTGAAGGGCTTGAATCCAATGATCGAGTGGAGCGTTTTGAGTCAGGTTGTTAAGATGAATGTTCAATGTTGAATCATCTTTAAGTTTAGATAAGGGGGCTCTTTTGCTCGTGGCTGCTTTTAGTTGATGAATCATCGCATCACACAGTATTTTTACATCACTTGAGTGCTCAATAATCCATTTGAGGATTCTAAGCTGTGTATTTGAATCAATTGGGTATAAAGGCATTGTGACAGGCTCAGTATTCTCTGGAGGTGATGCCACAATTCGATTATCATGTTGTAGTATTGTGGAGGCATTCAGAGTACTGATCTTTGACCAGATTGAAGTGCCATCTTCGCCAATAAATTGATTTTTGACTGTGAAACTTAAGAGCGCAGTCCCTTCCATTAAGGTGCGTAAGTATGGAGCCGCATCATCATCTTCATCCAGTGTGAGTTGTGTGAGGGCAGTGCTGATAGCTTGTAGGCATTGAATATCATTGATTGAAGGTTGTTTATAGACAGTGCGGTGTTGATCAAATTGTTCGGCTTTATTTTTTTGGATTGTATGGAGTGTGGTTTGTAATATTTCAAATGCATTCATGATTAAGCGGGGACCGAGTTTGTTTTGTGATGAGCCCAAATATAACATTCAGCTGAACGAGATCGAGATGCTTTGGGTTTAAAGGTTTTAACCTGTTTAAAATAACTTCGACATTGCTTCATGTATGCATCAAATCCGACGCCATGGAAGACTTTAATGCACAAATCCCCACCCATCTTAAGATGGGTCACTGCAAAAGCCAGTACTGCTTCAGATAACTGCATGGCTTTGAGTTGATCTGCTTTTTGAATGCCTGATGTATTGGGTGCAATATCGGATAAAATGACATCAATGGGGCCTTGCAATGCTTTAATAATAGCAGCTTGTGTGCTGAGGTCATTAAAGTCACCTTGAATGATTGAAACATGAGGAATGGCTTTCATCTCGAGTAGATCACAGGCAACCAAAGCGCCTTGAGTGCCGATGCATTGGGCTGCGAAGACGCTCCAAGCGCCTGGCGCTGCACCTAAATCCAGCACACGCATGCCGGGTTGGATTAAATGAGTTTTAAGTTGTATTTCTTCAAGCTTGAAGTGCGCACGCGAACGCAAGCCTTGTTGATGCGCTTGTTTGACAAAAGGGTCTTGATGGTGTGCTTTCAGCCAACGGTGGCTACTGTCAGATCGTTTAGGAGGCATGAGGTCGCATTATCTTGTGTTCAAAAAGAATATAACTGAATTGAGCGCTTTTCCATAGTCTTTTGTCATTGACCGTAGTTTGATGCGACATTCAGTTTGAATATATTGAGGGGATTGTATGAATTGAGTATAAATCTTAATTCCTCATTCAAATGAGTTTGAATGAGGTTTAAGCGTTATCACTTTTCTCTGTTAGAGATGAGGTGTATCATTTACTGATGTTTCTGAAGATTGAACAGGTGCTTCTATTCCAGCTGTTGTTGGTGTTGTTTGAGATGGAGCAAGTGCCGCAGCGCTGAGTACATTCAAAGGCGGACATTCTACCAACTCTGTTTCAATGCATGTAGTAAGTGCTACACCGTTAAAGCTAACGGCATTATCGAACACCCCCATTTTTTGAATTAGTGTTCCTGAATTTTGGCAGTTTGTCATGACCCTGAGTGCGGTATTGAGTGCAGCTGCATCATGTGTGAGATGTGCATCATATAATGCATCATATTGAGCTTGAGTTAGAGTGGGTGCACTTCCAGTGTTACAAGCTTTACTAATGGCCTCAAGCGCCTCGCGTCCTGTTTCAGTATAGCCAATAAGTGGTACATCCTTAAAGTAAACGACACCACCCTTTTCTTGAATTAAATTGCCTCGATTTTGGTAGCCTGTTACTCTTGTGAGATTTTTTTCGAGTTCAGTTGCGTTGAAATTACTTAATGCATGATATTGATCTTGAGTTAGAGTGAGTGCTTCTTCAGATTCACAAGCTGTTTGAATCGCAAGAAGAGCCATAAAAGAAGGTGATAAACCATCCTGTACATCCTCAACGATCACTTCTAATGTTCCTTCTCTATCTGATGTATAACGATCTATTAAATATTCTAATTGTTCCGGAGTTTCTGAGCTTCCTTTCCTGATCAGCCATGCTTGAATAGAATCTGTTTTTTTATCGAGCTCTTGTTGGCGATCATGTTCATTTAAATCTGTTAATGCCTGAGTGGCTTTCAGTTCGTCTTGAGTTTGAAGGTATGCTTGAATAGAGGGTCTTCTTGCTTGGAGTTCAGTTGTGAGTTGTGCTTTTAAAAACTGACTGCCTTGTATTGATTTTAAACATTCTATTTGATCTGCAGTCAGTGTGGCATTTTCCTGAGTTAAATATTGGGCAAGTGCTTGAACTGCTGCACGATGATCTTCGGCTATCGTTGCATGGAGTATTGATGAATGTTTTTCTTTTAATTCTGATAAAACTTGATAAGTGTCTAAGGTGTTTAAAGCCTCTTGTGATATTTCTTCTCTGCCTTTTAGCTGTTTAATAAAGTCTGTCTTCTCAGTATTTGTAGTCATTGCTCGGTATGTTAATAGAAATCCATCGAATGCGTTTGAATCCTTGCCAATTTGCTCAACAAATGTTATGAAGTGCCATTCAAGTCTTTGTTTCAAATTCTCTTGCATCCATTGTAAAGCAGTTTTTGGGTTGTGTAAAACACGGGCTTTAATCGTGTCTGCATGATCAGAAAATTCTTTCGAAAACTGTGTCCAAGTTGCATCAAGCTTCTCTTTTGTTGATGGTTCTTGAGAGGTGAGTTGTTGCTCAAATCGATACAAAAAGAGCTGCATTGCCTGAGTGGCTTTCAGTTCGTCTGAGGGTTCAAGATATGCGCCATCTGTAGTGGCGTAATAATGTGCTTGACCGGTTTTTTGGATTGTTACAACCCATTGTCCCGTTGCTTCATTATATGAGATGTCATCAAGAGATTCATACCCATCATTCATTAGGTACTCATTCAAGCCTTCTTGAAAGCGTTGTTTCTCATGGGTGATTTGGTAGTTAAACAATTCAACATTTCCAGGATTAAGAGCCTGACGAGTTGCAAGACCATTTTTGTCTACCGCAGTTTTGATCGACGCATACAGGCTATTTAATTCACTATTTAATTCACTTTGATGCGCTTCTTTTTTTTCAATAAATTGAGTGTATGCACGTGGACACATTTTTTGTGCACGTGCTTTTAGTTGTTTTAATTCAAGCGCTCTAGAGGAGAATTGGCCTATGCCCAAGATCACTGCTCCTATACACAAAAGACTCCCAATGACGATCAAAGAGCTTGGCGTGATGGTTGAAATGAATGTGTGAACGTTTTGTGTATGATTCATGAGGGGCGTGAGTAAATAGATAGCCCAAGGAATAGAGGCGATGATCATTGGGACGCCCAGCGCGCGTGTGATCCATCGGATCCTGCTGCGATATTTTTTTACTGAAGGATCGTGTTTTTGATACTCTGCTTCTAAACGATCTATCAATTTTGGTTCTACAACACCTATCTTTGCAGCTAACTCAATCATTTCTGGATGATTTGACTCTAGTTTAGAGAGTAATGGTTCGATCCCAGTGTGAGATAAGTACCAGCCAATTAAACCGCTTATAAGACTTAGGCCTATACAGCTTAAAGCTGAGATCATTAGGATATTAGAGGTCATTGCTGAAATCTGAAATTCTGGTAAAAATATTCCAGCGATCCAAACTAAAGCAGGTGTGATGCTTGCAGTGACCAACAGTATGGGTACGATATAAACCAGTAGACGTGATAGGGCTGTACGCAGTCCTCGTTTTTTTAAAAGTGTGGAATAGTTCTCAAGAAGCCTGTTCTGTTCATTTTCATCCAAATCCGTGAGAAGATTTACAAAACCAAGATCAGCTATCGTTAGCAAAGCGTCTTGAGCTCTAGCTGTTCCTGAGAAATCTGATTGTTTGAGTAAGTCATTAATGTGATCTCGGGTGCTTGCTGTCGCCATTAATCTGGGAGCTTTTTTTCTTAAAAACGCCCTTATTGCGTCAGGGATCTGTGATCCAATCCTTGTCGGGATTTCCCAAAATTTGTGTTGTTGAGCGGCTGCTAAATCCACTGAAGCCTCCTCCTTCTTTGGCTGGATTTTCCCCCTTATCTGATTCAGGCGATTAGCGCTATCATGACTTAATAATAAACACTCCATAGCTGAAGGATTAGCCAATAGACTCAATAGTGTTTCTTTACTCTGCTTTATGGTATCCTCTTCAATATTTCCTAAGATCCAAGCACTGCCCGAACCGATTTTCTTGTTAATCAAGTCTCTGCCCAGAAAGGTCAAAGCCGCTTGATATTTAAAATTGTCTTCAGCAGTTGATGTGGTTGGATCATCAGTGCTGTCTTGTTCTGTTGCTTTGCTTATTGCTACAAGATCACTTTTTTGTGCTATTGTGCTATTTTTCATCTAATTGATTCCTGACTTATAATGTTATTCAACTCAGTAATTTGAGCGCTTTGATTTTTTAGATATGTTTTAATCATAGTTGATTTTCCTTAAGGAAGTCTTAAATACAATCTGAAATGTGCTTGGTTTAAAAGAGTTGATTGTTTATTCAGCGCTGGCTTCATGATGCGCTTATCTCAATGTGTTTGAATGATTTTTCTTTAGGTAAGGTTGATGTATGAACTGAATAAAAGTGTTCCAATGATCTGTGATCAAGTTTGATGTTTGATTCTGTTTTGAAAGGGATTGAAGGTCTTTTGAATAAACTGTTTTTAAATTTTAATCAATATTAAGCTGATGGCTTGATCAGTTTTTTGAAGGTGTCCAATAGATGTATGAGGGTGTTCAATTGATTTGAATATTAGATATACGCTCATCGATGAGCCGTTCGAAATGATCAAGATGGAGTGTGCCTGGCCTGGCTTTAAAATGAAATATGAGCAGTTTTATCAATCATCTTAGGATTGTCTAAAGCTGTCTTTTGCAGTATTTGAAGATCATCGACTGACTGATTTCAATTTGCTCAGAGATCGGTTTTAAATTGGATCACGTGTGCGGATACATCTTTATCCATTTATCATGATTCAGCTACAATGTTTAGCCTGAAATCATCCTGGGATTGTGTATTATCTTCAATTCAAAATGGTTCTAGGTGGTTAAAAGTGCCAAGCCTTGATTCACCCAATGCAATTGAGATTAAAGGAGATTGATGATGAGTTCATTGATCATGTGCCGAATAGGGTGTTAATCAATGGATTGTATTTAAAGTGTAAGAGGCTCTGAGTATCAATAGAAGTGTTATGAAGGTGGCTATCATCTCGAGTTCAATGAGGGTGTTTTCTTAATCTTGAGTTGAAGCCTCAATTTTTGCAACAATCGCTTCATCATGAAAATGAATTTGAAGGTGAGTCTGAGTTTGAGCGGCTTGAGCCGTTGTGATGGGATTTTGATTTAAATCTGTTACGCAGGCATAGCCCCTGGCTAGTATTTTTAAAGGGCTTAAAGTTTCGAGCACTTTAGCATATTGTGCACACAGGGTCTGTGCGCGCTTCATATGCTGTTGGATCAATAAGTGATTTTGATATGTAGAGTGCTCGAGGCGCTTTGTGAGCCGTTCAATATTGATATGAGGAGAGTGTCTCATGAGGCGTGCATGAAGAAGGTGAATGTAGTGACGCTGATGCGTCAATCGTTGCTGAAGGCTCTGGTAGAGTATGCGTTCAAGATGATCACAAGCCTGTTGTTGATGAATCAATTTCTCTCGGGGATGTTGGCAGCGTGCCTGTAGTTGTTTAAAGTGTTGGGTTGCTTGTTGATATCGATGCTGAATCTGTCGAAGTGCGGTATGATAAGTGTGTTCAAGGGATGATATTAATTCTTGTTGATCGGGGGTGCAGTTTTCTGCTGCAGCTGAAGGTGTGGGGGCCCTGACATCTGCTACAAAGTCAGCAATGGTTGTGTCTGTTTCATGGCCAACACCTGTTATGATCGGGATGGGGCATTGAAAGATCTGTTGTGCGAGTGAAGCATCATTAAACCCCCATAGGTCTTCATATGCTCCACCGCCTCGACTGAGGATTAAAACATCAGCTTGGGCATGATGAACGGCTTGTTTTAAAGCCTGAACGAGTGATTGAGGCGCGTGTTCCCCTTGGACCGTTGCAGGGTACAATATGACTCGAGCTAAGGGGTATCGACGTTTAAGCACTGCTGAAATATCTTCGATCGCAGCACCCGTTGGGGAAGTGATAAGCCCGATGGTTTGTGGTAGTTTGGGCAATGGTTTTTTATGTTCAGGGTTAAATAACCCTTGAGCATTTAGTTCTTTTTTAAGTTGTTCAAAGGCTTGATACAGTGCACCTTCACCTAAAAGGTGGAGTTGTTCGATGATCAGTTGATAATGTCCACGAGGTTCATAGAGGCCGATGCGGGCCTGCACGCATACATGTAGGCCTTCTTTAAGCTGAGTGGAGTACTGCTGTTGTCGAATCTTAAACCAGGCGCAAGCAACTTGGGCTTGTGAATCTTTAAGCGTGAAATAAATATGCCCAGAGCGTGGTTGTGTGAGATTTGAAATCTCGCCTTGAATCCAAAGTGTAGAACAGCTCGATAAAGTCTGTTTAACATGTCGATTCAATACGGTTACAGACCAAGGGGTTGACTGTGATGTGAGAGGAAGCGCTGTCTTTAAAGCCGTATTGATCACGGTGATTCAGCATCCCATTCGATCACAACAGGGCCAAGCTGATCTTGATGCGCAGCATTGTAATCACGATGACTGCCATCACAGTAGGGGAATTTTTTAGATTGCCAACACCGACAATAAGCCGTTTTGCCAGAAGATTTTGAAGCCTCTACATGTCGTGCAGGATGTTCTGTGTTAAGCGCTGACATTCAATAGATTCCTTTAAGGATAAATTTAAGCGTAGTGTACTGCGATTATGGAAATGGATTCAAGTGTCATCAATGCTTGAATATTTGATAGCAGGGTTTAAATCACTCAATCGTTCATTAAATATCAAAGACCCTTATGTCAGAGAGGGATGCTTATTTGATATTGGATGATTTAGATTGAATGGGGTTGATATTTTTAGTTAAAACCTTTAGAGTTTTGGGGTAATAATGATCATTTTTAAAGAGTTATATATGACCCAGTCTTGGCCTATGGCGTTAACTTTTGATGATGTGTTGTTGAGTCCTGCTGCATCATCGGTCCTTCCAAAGCATGTTTCATTAGCCACACAATTAACACAAGATACCCCTGAGTGCCCTGGTATATTTTTAGAGCGGCCCCTTATTTCTGCCGCAATGGATACGGTGACTGAAGCTCCGATGGCCATTGCTCAAGCTCAAGCAGGCGGGTTGGGCATCATTCATAAAAACCTTTCTGTTGAGGCGCAAGCTGCTGCGGTCAAATATGTAAAAACTTATGAAAACGGGGTGGTGCAGGCGCCGGTGACTGTTGAGCCGAATGCCTCGATCAAAATGGCCATTGCTATGACCAAACGTTATCAGTTTTCCAGCTTGCCCGTTGTGGATCAAGGACAGCTCTTAGGATTATTAACGAATCGAGACATGCGTTTTGTTGAGGATTTAACCCAGCCGGTTCATACGGTCATGACCCCTCAATCAAAGTTAATTACCGTTAAACCGGGCACAGAACCTGAAGTGGCCGCTGCATTAATGCATGAACACCGTATTGAAAAAGTGCTGATCGTAGATGATCAAGGTGCACTGGCCGGTATGATCACAGCGCGTGATATTCTTAACTCAAAAGCACAGCCACATGCCACCAAAGATGCCCAGGGTCGTTTGCGTGTTGGTGCTGCAGTTGGGGTGGGGGCTGATGCTCAAGGTCGTGTTCACGCTCTCGTTGAAGCAGGATGTGATGTGTTGGTGATCGATACTGCGCATGGTCATTCTCAAGGGGTGATGGACCAAGTTCAGTGGGTCAAATCAAATTATCCAAATGTGCCTGTTATTGCAGGTAATATTGCAACCCCCGAAGCTGCGAATGATTTAGTCAAAGCAGGTGCTGATGCGGTCAAGGTTGGGATCGGTCCAGGTTCCATTTGTACCACACGGGTGGTTTCAGGGGTGGGGATGCCTCAAATTACAGCCATTCATTCGATTGCTCAAGCACTAGATCAATCCGGTGTCCCGATTATTGCAGATGGAGGCGTTCGTTATTCGGGTGATATCCCTAAAGCCATTGCGGCAGGGGCTTGGGTGGTCATGATTGGTGGTTTATTTGCAGGGTGTGAAGAAGCCCCTGGTGAAATTGAGTTATACCAAGGGCGTGCTTATAAAGCGTATCGTGGCATGGGATCTGTTGCTGCAATGGCTCAAGTTCAGGGCTCAAGTGATCGTTACTTTCAAGATTTGAGTGAAGGTCGAGATAAACTTGTCCCAGAAGGCATAGAAGGTCGTGTCCCCTTTAAGGGCAGTGTGATGACGGTGTTACATCAGTTAATTGGCGGATTGCGTGCCAGCATGGGGTATACGGGATGCTCTGATTTATCTGCATTACGTGCTTATGATGGATTCATTCGTGTGTCATCTGCAGGGGTTAGAGAAGGGCATGTGCATGATGTCATGATCACCAAAGAGGCCCCTAATTACAGTGTAGATGAGTGACCAGTGGGCGATTTATATTTTAATATGAGTTAATGCGTGAGGTTGAGATGGATCAAATACATCGTTATCGAATCTTAGTGCTTGATTTTGGCGGCCAGTACGCACAATTATTGGCGCGTCGTATTCGAGAGCTTGGCGTGTATTGTGTCTTGTTACCTTATGATGCAGCCCCTGAGCAATTGATGGATGTTTCCCCTCATGGGGTTATCTTATCTGGAGGGCCTGAATCAGTTCAGCAATTTGATTCTCCGAAAATACCTGATGCCATTTGGCGAATGTCCTGTCCCATTTTAGGTATTTGCTATGGGATGCAAGCGATGGCTCATGCTTTAGGTGGAAGTGTTGCTTCGACGCAAGTGAGTGAATATGGGCATACTGTCATAGAGGTGAGCCCAAATACCTGGTTGTCAAATTGTGTTGAGCTCACCACTTCTGTTTGGATGAGTCATCAAGATCAAGTCGTGACTTGTCCTCCTGGTTTTAATATCGATGCCAACAGTGTGCATTGTGACATTGTTGCGTTCTCACATTCAGAGCAACAATATTATGGGGTACAATTTCATCCAGAAGTGACGCATACCTCAGAAGGTTTTGAGTTGTTGAAGTATTTTGTTTATGAGTGTTGTGGGTGTGAGTCATTTTGGACGCCTCAGCATATTGCAGATCAATTGATCGAAGATATTCGAGCCACTGTTGGTGAGGATCATGTGGTGCTAGGGTTGTCAGGTGGTGTGGATTCTGCAGTGACGGCTGCATTGCTTCAGCGTGCAATTGGTCATCAAATGACCGCTATTTTTGTTGATAATGGTCTTTTAAGAGCCGGTGAAGCAGATGAGGTCGAGTATGTGTTTGTCAATCAAATGGGGATGAATATCCTTCGTGTGGATGCACAAGAACAGTTTTTGTCTGCATTAAAAGGTGTCAGTGATCCTGAGCTTAAACGAAAAATTGTGGGGCGTGAATTTGTAGAAGTGTTTCAAGCACAAGCTAAAAAACTTGAAAATGTATGTTGGTTAGCGCAAGGGACGATTTACCCTGATGTCATTGAATCAGCTGGAAGTGCTTCAGGTAAAGCGCATGTGATTAAGTCACATCATAATGTAGGGGGCTTGCCTGATGCATTGTCACTGAAATTACTAGAACCTTTGCGAGAATTGTTTAAAGATGAGGTGCGAAAATTAGGTGATGTCTTAGGCTTGCCTGGCGCTTTGCTGCATCGGCATCCATTTCCAGGTCCGGGGTTATCCGTTCGAGTGTTAGGCGAAGTGAAAAAAGAGTATCTAGCTATGGTGCGTGCAGCAGATACCATTTTAATTGATGAATTAACATCGAATAATTGGTATCATCGTGTCGCACAAGCTTTAGTGGTGTTTTTGCCTGTGAAAACAGTAGGTGTCGTCGGAGATCAACGCGCTTATGGCTATGTGCTAGCCATTCGAGTGGTTGAAACAAAAGACTTTATGACCGCAACAGCCGCTCAATTGCCAGAAGCACTGATTCAGAAAATATCAACTCGTATTATGAATGAAGTGTCAGGTGTCACACGGGTGGTTTATGACGTGAGCAGTAAACCCCCTGCGACCATCGAGTGGGAATAAACTTCATATCTGTTGCCGTGGT
>PBNF01000033.1 GCA_002722995.1 Legionellales bacterium
ATCACATCCTGGGGCTGAAGCAGGTCCCAAGGGTATGGCTGTTCGCCATTTAAAGTGGTACGCGAGCTGGGTTTAGAACGTCGTGAGACAGTTCGGTCCCTATCTGCCGTGGGCGTTGGAAATTTGAGAAGAGTTGCTCCTAGTACGAGAGGACCGGAGTGAACGTATCTCTGGTGTTCCGGTTGTCACGCCAGTGGCATTGCCGGGTAGCTATGTACGGACGGGATAACCGCTGAAAGCATATAAGCGGGAAGCCTCCCTCAAGATGAGATCTCACCTCTGGGGCAACCCAGACTGAAGAGCCGTTGAAGACGACAACGTTGATAGGCTGGATGTGGAAGTGCAGTAATGTATGGAGCTAACCAGTACTAATGACTCGTGAGACTTAACCATGTAACCCTAAATAATCTACCAACTATTGCTTTTTTAAACCGAATGCGAACTGTATGAATCCAATTGAACTTGAATCGTTTAATTGATTCAACAGGGACACCAGTTGTCTGGCGGCCATAGTGAACGGGAACCACCTGATTCCATTCCGAACTCAGAAGTGAAAACGTTTAACGCCGATGATAGTATGGAGTTATCCATGTGAAAGTAGGTCACTGCCAGGCATTTTATTCCGAAAACCCCTCGATATATCAATATCGGGGGGTTTTTTTATGTCTGCACGGTGTGATTTGATCGCTACTGTTGATGGCATTAAAGGCTCAATCCTTTTATTTGGATTCACCTGTATTCAGAATGAAGCATCTTGAAGAAGCAAAGGTTCAAAATCAAGTAACGACTCACGCATTTGGGGGGGGCACATTCGGAATCAACTACTAGCTGTGATTTGAGCGATACCCGTGCCGTTGTTGATCCATAAAAAGTTCAACCAAGTGCCAGCAGTACTGTAAGCAATGACTCTGTTGATAGGGATCCTGATTCAGCAGGTCATGCGCCTAAATGATCAGTATGAGAAAGGCGGTCAATTGACTTCGAGCGTTTGTCAGATTTAAAATTTGATCAGGTTGAAATCCTGTTCTCAATTTAAATGTTTTGTGGGTGAATACATATGACACTGCAATGATTCGTTTTAAATGTTGTGTCAAAATATTGAAGTGGCTCGATCAGAATATGGCTAGCCACTTAAGGTTTTCTCGATCAGAGAGGGTATAGGTTCTAAGTTGGGTTGATTGAATCTTCAGATAGAACAACTTAACGGCCTTTTTTTCCCAATCTAGATAGTGGTTTTTGATGATGGTTATATCGTATGGAGTCTCTTTAAGGGCGAGCTGTTTCAATCTGGATAGGGGGGATGTACATTCACTTAACACAGATCGTGGTGGTTGATTAAATCGCGAATGATTTATTGTATATATGGATGATTCATGTATCATCCTGAGTTAAAGTCTTTAAATAATTCTTTAACTCAAGGGAAAGTATAGGATGATGCGCGATCAGAAGTTAACTTACGGTAGGGTGACACAGGTATTACATGGCGTGATTGCCTTAATGATTATTGTGATGTTGATATCAGGTTATACTTTTGATTTTTTACCTAAATCAACTTTCAAAATCTCTTTAAAGGACTTCCATAAATCCTTGGGTCTAACGATATTATGTTTGATGCTCATCCGTGTGGGTTGGCGGATATGGAACCCTTGGCCAGCATTACCAGTCCATCTGCCCAAATGGCAACACTATGCCGCTCGCAGTGTGCATTTGATCTTATATGGGCTGGGGATTATATTTCCTGCATCGGGCTGGATCATGTCAGTTGCTGCTCAGCACACACCTATTTGGTTTGGATGGGTGACGATGAATTTGCCGATTGAACCTTCGAAAGCTTTAGCCAGTGCGGCATATACGACGCATGTATGGTTAGGTTGGTTGTGTTTAGGGTGTTTGAGTTTGCATATTACCGCCGCTTTGAAAGAAGGCTTTGGCCCTAAGGCCATCTTATGGAGAATATGGCCACATGCTTCTCTTAAAAAGGTTCCTTTAAGTCAGCAGCAAAATACACTTTAAGATAGAGGATGATGAAGCAAGAAGACCTTTGTGTATCCGCGAATGATCTCATGGAGATCAGATTAAATAGATGGCATCAAGATCATCCTGAATAAGAATATGTCTCTACGCATGGACGATCATGATCAATCAATCCCCTTTGAGGGTTTAGATGTCGTTGACTGAAAATGCCGTTGAGTCTCGATTAAAATGGGTGATCTTTCATAGCAGAAGGCAATCAACACAGGCATCAGCGTGGGTCGCTGATGCTATGATCGTGATGATTACGCTTGAATTGAATGAAGGATGATCTGTTTGAAGCGTATGGAACGGATGATGACCTGATGTTCAATAAAATGCCTCAAACCCTTAATATAATAACAACATGTTGAATGCAGCATAGATTAAGATGAGTTAAAAGTACTATACTTGTTAGCGTTTTGATGGATGTGTGATCAAAGATGAAATTAATCAGTCGATGTATCGATACAAAGGGCCTCAAGCCGCTCAGCAGTCAAATCGCTCGATGGGAGGTTCCATCGCAGCGGAGGGTTCGACACAAGGGTTACAGAATGTTGAGATTGATCAGACGGTGTTGCTTGAATGAAATCTCATTCAAGCAAGTCAGGCCATTGATCCAAACATCAGACCTAACACTTCTTTAACATCCAATGAAAACTGGGACCGGTGAGCATCAAAATGATGATCGCTCAGCAGTAACGTGCATCTATTCAATGCGAATGTGTTTAAACGGTTGAGGCACAAATTGTTTTAATAAGTGATCAATGGTAACAGCATGAGGTTCATGAATAAAAGGCCTACGAGGATAAATTCGGTCATTAACCCAATGGTTAGACCAATAATGAGTTGTTTGAATACAGGTCTGTGCAAAGTGTTTTAAATGATGGCGTTTAGCCTGTTCAAGACAACCCTTTAAAAATAAATCAACATAAGATTGAACGATGGGGTAACGTTGACTGGGTTTTTGAAGGATCTTTTTCTTTGAGAGATAAATCCACCACTGACCTGGAGGGAGTGCCTGTGAAGTAAGTGATTGAATCTCTTCTGGTTGAAGGGCATGACGACAATAGCTGCGCTCCCTTTGATCATAGGCATGTATGGCCTCAGGTTGACGAGGTAATTTAAAGATCACGGCATTAAAGTCATCTTGAGGGGCTCGAACAACACCAAGAAATGTGATTTTAAAGCCAGGCAAGTTCCCTGGAGAGATCCATCCACGTTTAAATCCTTGAATATGTACGGGAAGGCTTGGGCCTGCAGATTGAATTGTACTGTGTTTAGAAGAGGAAGCCATGAGGCTGCCATAGCCTACAATATACTGTGCTTGTTGTTGTTCAATAGGAGGGTGACAGTGATCCGCATCAATAGGCATTGACATCAGAGCGAATAGGCTAATAGGTAACACAATCGATTGCATAAGGACAACATGGGGAGCATTTTGATTGGAAACAAAGTTCACACTCACTGGAGCTGGCGATAGGATTCGAACCCACGACCGACTGATTACAAATCAGTTGCTCTACCAACTGAGCTACGCCAGCACATTCATTATTCTATGAAAATAAATAAATTTGTCAAGTTTTCAGTCAATATAGATCATGTGAGCACTGGATGTTTGATTCAACAATATCACAGTCAAAATACGTGAATGAGCCATTGATGTCATGTGTATCAAGCCCTTATGGGTTCTTTGGGGTGAGAGGGGCTGGTGATCACTTGATTCTGCACATTGACACACACGATGTTAGGCGCCCATGTGTTGATCAAATGAGTTTCAAGTTGACAATAACTTAAAATAATAACTAAATCACCCACTTGACACAATCGTGCAGCAGCACCATTGATTTGAACAGTGCCAGTGCCTGAGGTAGGGGCTTCAATTAAATACGTTTCAAATCGATGCCCATTATTGATATTCACAACATGAATATGCTCGTGTGGTGCCCAGCCACACGCGGCCATTAAGACAGGATCTAAGCTTAATGAGCCTTCATAGTTTAAATCAGCGGCAGTGACTGTAGCACGATGACACTTACTATATAATACACTACGAAGCATAGACATCCTCAATTTAATTGAAACAAAATCATGCTAGCATAGCCTGTATCTTCAAGCAATGAGCACATCAGAGATCAGGGCTCGTCAACCACTCAATGAACGTATAGGCTTTGCAGCCATGCTGAATAGATCAGAGATTAGACAGAAAGATGTCGGGTCAGCGTGAACTAGATAGTCTGCTATTGAGGGTCTGTGGAGGGATGATTCAATCAAGCAGGTAAATTCTTAAAGTTTAGATGTTCATGGGTTGAATGGTGTCAGGATTGAAGCCCTATTTTTTAAATAAGATTAAATAGGGAGGAGATCAAAGGTGTTATCAACCCTTTGATCTGTTTGATGAAGGGCTGATCGCTGAGCAACAAGTATGAAAAAGGTTTGAGCATGTTGAATACAAGGTTTTGGTGGAGCAAAGTGTGTCCGCATCGCTAAATATTCAATCATGGAACTGAACATCCAAAGATTTTGCGGGGAAGGAGCAGATTATATTTTTAGCGATGATGATCGCATGAGGGTGAAGATATCACCATCCCATTGAAGGCATCTAGCGTTTGATTGAGAGGGGCATTGTCTTGAACAGTGCAGCACATCGTGTGAGACGGCATCATGGAGCCTATTGAACGTTCAAACTTTCAGTATTGATTAAAAACACCTTAAAGATCATCGTCAAAGCTGAATCGGATCAATCAAATGATAAAGACATCGTGTATAGCGAAAAGACTATAGAATACGGTTGTAGGTCTATTTTAAAGACAATCAATTCCAATTGTGATGAGCATTGATTAATCAGTTGAGTAGGGATTAAGGCTTAACCGTAAACGGTCAGCAACACTATTTGCAGACCAGACCAACAATAACATAAAGAAAAAAGCGCTTGATAGTGGCCACCAAACGACGGGGCTGCGTGCCAATTCTAATCGAGCCGCATTAATCATATTGCCCCAACTGTATGTGGTGGGATCAACCCCTACCCCAACATAAGATAAGACCGCTTCAGCAAGCACTAAACCACTAAAATCTAAAATCATTGTCATTAAGACTAAATGCATCACATTCGGAACGATGTGTTTAAAAATGATCTGTATGCGTTTAAGCCCCATCAGCCATGCTGCATCAATATAAGCCATTTCTCTTAACTTTAGTGCTTCTGCACGTAATAACCGTGCTAATGGGGTCCAGCCGGTGATGCCTAAAATAAAACACAGTGCCAATAATCGTATATCAGCACGCTCAACCATTGAGGCAAATCGATCAGCATGTGTGCTCATGAGCACTTGTAGAGTGAGTACCGCTGTTGAAATCAATAAGACCCCAGGAATAGCACTGAGCGTTGTATAGATCAATTGAATCAAGTCATCAATTAAACCTCCAAAGAAACCTGCAGATAAACCCAAGATTAATGCACAAGGCAAAATAAAGCAGGTCGTGAGACTGCCAATGAGCAATCCGGTTCGAATGCTTTTAATGCATTGATAAAAAACATCGTGGCCAACTTGATCAGTTCCCAAAATATGATAATGCTGGGACAGCACTAGGCTACTGATGATCAGCAAGAAGAAAAGAGTCAATAGAGGCATGATCGGCATACGCCATATTTTAAGAAAGATGTTGAGATCAGCATCCGTTGAACGATACTTCCAAAAACCAATGAAGCCCGATAATACCGCCATGACCAGGCCTGTTAATCCTAAAATTGTATAGAGCGCTTTAAGCACATCACCTGTATTTTGAAACGGTGCAATATGTTTTAACGTATTTGATGAAAGCGATTGAGACAGGGTGGAGGTCTGAAAGAGATGGGTTGCAAATGGTTGAGAATACGTTGTTTCAGGAGAGGTTAATGTATATAGGCTTTGATCGATGAGGCTATAAATTTGACCGGTTAAAGGAGGCTTTGTGCCCATGAAATGAATAGAGTCTAATGTTGTGATCAGAGCCATACAACCTAGCAAGATTAAAGCAATCAAGGTTAAGCGATGGCTAATAACATGAGTCCAAGCAGTTCGATGGAGATGTTGATGGCGTGCCCAGAAGCTATAAAACAGTGCTAACAGCAATAATCCAAACCAACAATAATCAGTGGGTAATAAATATAAAGATCCCAAGGGGTGCTCCTTCAATGTAATTGAATTCTTGGATCAAGCCAGGTATAAACAATATCCGTTAAGGTCAATCCTAATAAATATAAAAGTGTTCCAATAAACACCATGACTCGTACAATTTCAAAATCTTGAAGTTGAATCGCATCAATCGTATAGCTGCCTAATCCGGGAATACCAAAAAATGATTCAATCAATAGACTGCCCATAAATAAAAGAGGCAGCAAAGCCACAATGCCTGTTGCAATCGGAATGAATCCATTTGGGACGACATGTCTAAATAGGCATTGCCATTCATTGAGCCCTTTGGCTTGAGCGGTTCGAACATACGGTTTCCCCCATTCCTCTTCAAAGATAGCACGATACCAGCGGCTCCCCGCGCCTAAACCACTGAGAACACTCACGCACACCGGTAAAATAATAAAATTTAACGCATGCCATCCTGTTTGCCAACCTGAGATGGGAAAAAGATTAGCACGCTTTGCTAACCAATATTGCCCTCCGATGATATAGAATAAAGTAGAGATTGACATGAGAATAATACACAATTGTGTAGTGATCTTTCCGAAAGTAGAGCCTCTAAAACTCATTAAAATTAAAGCAAATACAATATTTGTGAGCACCCCAAAGAGTAAGGTTGGAATGGCTAAAGCTAAAGAAGGGCCCATGCGTTCACGTAAATCTTGTGTAATGGTGCGTCCATTCAGGGATTGGCCAAAGTCAAAAGTAAACAATTGTAGGGTTTTTTGAAAAAATAAAGTTTGAGTGTAACGGTGTAGACCCGAGGCATCTGCATTATAAGCATAAGGTAAATGATACTGATGAGCCGTTTTCCAACGTTCAATGGCTTCAGGGGTTGAATGTTTTTCCCCTAATTGCATACGGGCCATATCATCAGGGGTATTGACAACAAAAAAGAGTGTGAACGTTAATATATTAACCAGTAGTAAAATAGGTAAAGCGTATAAGATTCTGCGAATGAGATACCATAACATAGTAGAAATTCCTAAGGTGAAATGGATGAAGTGGCTGCGCGACGTTGCCTTTGAATAATATTTAAGGCGGCACAACCCATGGCCAATATAAGCCCTGCAGTTAATCCGAGTGCGGTTGAATAATGAGGGCGGTTCCACTGTGCAATGGCGTTATGACGTTGACGGACATTTAACGCAGTATATTTTAAAGCGCCGCCCCCAAAAGTATGCAGCAGGGTGGGGGAGAGCCATGCATGTGAGAGCGTAAAGGTTTTTGAATGTAAGCCAAAGAGCCAAGGGGCATCATTACGCACGATCTGAACCATGGCATCAATGATGGCTTGACGTTTGGGAGTGTTGGGCATGTTACGCATCTGCTCAAATAAACGGTCATAATGAGGATTATGATAGTTTGCAGTATTGGTGCCATGATGATGGACTTGACCATTAGGGCCATAAAGCAAAGCTAAGAAATTTTCAGGATCAGGGTAATCTGCAGACCAGCCCCAATTGAATAATTGCAATTGTCCTTGGCGAGCTTTTTGTTGAAAGCGGTTATAATGCGTCCCTCGAATTTGAAGGACAATCCCTAGGCGTTTAAATTGAGCACGCATCCAAGCCAGGCGAGCTTTATCATCAGGTTGCCCAGATGTGGCGACATCATAATTTAAGATTAAAGGTCGCTGAGTTTTTGGGTCAATACCACCCGGATAGCCTGCTTCAGTCAATCGTTGTTGTGCAGCTTCAATGGGGTGCTGTACCGCTTGTCCATTCACCCAAGCATAAATCAGGGGATTAATGCCTTGAGCCCCAGGATGTGAGCCCCATAAGGTGGGTGGAATGGGCCCTTGAGCAACATGCCCTCGGCCATTCATGAATAACTGGATATAGGCTTGATAATCAATGGCCATCGAGATGGCTTGACGTAATCGCTTTGCACGTAAGCTTGTACCACCGACCACGGGGTCAAGCATATTGAAACCTAAATAATAAATGTCAGGATTCACTGAAGTATTAAGGGTTAAGTGTTGTTTTTTTAAAGCTGGAGTGAGAATCGGTTGCCCTTGTGGGGTTAATGTGATAGCGCTATCAAAACTATCAGCACTGATCCCGGAACGGTCATAATAGCCTTGTAGGAATTTATGCCAACGTGGAATGGTTTCTTTTTCAAGGGTGAAGATTACGGTATCAATCAAAGGCAAACGTTGTCCAACATAAGGTTTAAAGGCCGCTGCGTTGGGTAGAGTTGGAGGCGGATTTGGAAAGTGCTCGACATGAAAATGAGGGTTTTTTTCAAGTTTCATCAATCGGTTAGGGTTGTTGAGGGTTAACTGATAAGGTCCGGTGCCAATGGGTTGCCAATTCCAATCTAAGTGATGCTCAGTCAATCCTTTTTGAGCATAGAAAGCATCGACTTCCCATGGCGTTGGACTGAAAAAAGGCAATGTCAACCAATAGATAAATTGAGGGTAATGCCCTTTGAGTTGAAGGGTATAATGTGTATTTGAGTGTACTTTAAGGCCTGAAATATTAAAAGGTCTTAAGTCTAAAAAGTGATCAGGCTTGAGTGTGTTTGGGTGAGTTTGAGTCCAATGTTGAACAGCACGTGTGTAAGCTTCAAAGCCATCAAGATGAGTGGCCATCATGCTGAAAATAGGTGAAAGGGTTTTAGGACTCCCCAATCGTTTAATTTGATATACAAAATCTTCCGCGGTGGCCTGTCGAGTCCCTAAGTGGGGCCATGCTGTCAGCGGAGTGAGAATGGATGTGTTTTTGAGGGGGCGATACCTTAATTGTCCTTCATCGGTATAAGCCAGACCAGGGTGTGGGGCATAATATAAGTCAGGGCGTAGATGAATATCATAAACAGTATATGCAATTTTATTTAAAGGGCTTGAAGCAGGAATGGGGTGATGCTGAGCATCCAAGTATTGAATCTGAGGCAGTGTTTGAGCCGCTAAAGGTTTGAGTGATTGAGTGGGTTGAAAATAATCATATTGCAAAGGAGGTTCGACAATTTGTGTTAAAAAGACAAAACTATCTGATGCATAAGCTCGTGCAGTGTCTAAGGTTTTAGGAGGTGTTGAAAAAGCAGAAAAGTAAATAGCACGATTGAACCACTCTTTTGGATAGGGGCTATTCCAGACCCAGGCTGTACTACAAGCGGTCACGAGTGTACAGAGTATCATGCAGACGATACGAATTTGAGTACGCATGGTCGAACAATCCTTGAACAGCTGCGTGGTGGGATTGTCACATTCAATACATGAATCTGTCAATAGATAATGAAAGTCCTCGATAGGTCTTGATGCATTCAACGTTGGATCGATCCATGATATCTTCGATTGCATCATTCGGTGATGGATTTTCATAAAACCTTAATCTTGATCGACGATAATGAAGTATTCAATATTTTTTTAAAGTGAAATGATGAGACCTTTTAACCCCGAGATCATGGTCAATATTGTGATGTCCCGTGAGGCTTTCACAGCATTTGAGAATTATTTGAAATTGATTCGAACACAACCTCAACACATGGGGCGGCGCTTAGCTTATGTGCTTAAAGCAAGTGATCTTCATGAGATTACAGAATATGATTTGATCGATGCCTTATTAAAAACAAAAAATACATTATTGTATGCGGGTAAAGAAGATCATTTCCCAAAACCAAATCAAGCGCCTCTTTGGAATCAAACGGAGTTTCAATTGCTGGGCCGTATGACACCTTACGTTCAAGATGTAACCGCGTATAGCGGGACTACGTTTGCAGGTCATCCTGATCAGGACACAGTGGTTAATGGTCAGGGAGCTAATCATGCACGTGAAGCAGCAATGGGGGAATATATTTCAAGATTTAATCATGATGAATCTTCTAAAACCCAAAATATTTTATTTTTAGGTTCAAATGGACTGTTGCTCAGTGGTGCTGCTGCAGATGCTCCAGACTTTGCGTTATATCAACTCAATAAACCCCCAGAATCAGAGGCTGAAAAAACGCAATATAAGGATTCAAAAGAATGGCTTAAAGCTCAATGGGCTGATCGTATTTTACCCGGGTTGCGTCTAGCTCAATCTAAATCAGATTCAACTCATGGGTTTATCTATACGCTGCCCAAGTTAGGATCAAATGAATTTGCTGGGCAGTATCGTTGGATCGTCAACGAGGTCTTTCAAGAATGCCTTCAAGAGATTATTGTGGAACATCAAGATGAGCTCAATCATTTGAAAGGTATTGCTTTAGCCAGTGATTCAGCATCAGATCCTCGTAGTATTCAGGACACAGGAATTCAAATAAGAACATTAGCGTGGCATGCAACGGGTCAGGATAATCTTGGAATGTTATCAAAGCCCTCAAGTTTATTTCCAGATTACGTGATGGATCAGGCATTGTTGGTGCATTCAACTGCAGCTGATCCACTGTCATGGATCGGGAATACTCGATATTTTGGAGGTTCACAAACCTCTGAAGGTGGTGTTGCAGCAGTGTCCACGGTCGTATTAAGGTTTTTGGGGCTACAAAAAAACGATGAAGCCGATCTAGACGAATTAAAATTGATACACAACACACAGACGCTTATTGAAGGCCTCCAGTCGAGTCGCAGCCATTTAACACTCAATCGTAGGGTCAAAATAGATTCAATCTCTGAAGTTCCCCCGAATGAGGGGTGTTTGCCTAGAGCAGACGGTCAAGAGACTGCATACCGGCCTGAGATGATCGATCCTACAATAGATCCAAGAAATGATCATCAGGTTTGGATGAATCAGCCATGGCATCAAAGAAACGGGGCACACAAAGGACTTAAATTAATCGTTACAATCAGTTTGATCATCGGTTTAGCTGCAGGTGGGATCGCTGCTATATCTCCATATTGGGCATTGTCATTATGGATCAAACTGTCTTTAAATACCGTCAATGTTATAGGTGTTAATATCCCTGATTATTTGATTTCAGGACTGTTAGGGTTTTTAGGTGCAGGTGTCTTGTTATCAGGGCTGGGAGCATTAGGCACCCTATTGAATTCAAATATATCCAATTTAATATCGAGGACCTTAGATTTAGTGTTTGATATTATCGGTGGTGTTTGTTTTGTTATCAAAAAGATAGCTCAGTTGATAGGTAGTCTAAAGCCTATGACACTTATAAAGGTTCTTTTAGTCATGATCCCAGGAGTATTTGCTGCGTGTGGACTCAATATAGCTAGATTGATCATAGAGGCAGCTGCTCATTGGGTTTTGATCCCAAGTGTACTGCATGCGGTGACAATCAGCCAACCCGTCATGACTGCAGTGTTATTCGGTGGATTATGTGTCATGATAATGACTGGAGTGATGTCAGTGAAAACATATTGGCGTAGTGATCTGATTGAAGAAAGATCGCATTCAGCATCATTAAACTCGAGTGAAGAAAGAAGTATGTTCGAAGGTGTTGCAGCATGCGCACTTCAACAAAACAACTCAAGAAAAGAACCCGCATCACGAGATTCAAATCTAAACCCTGAATTGACTCACACAGAAGGTCCGTCGCAATAAACTGATGAACGAATCTTGAAAGATTTTAAAGCATGAGTTAAAACCGATCATCCTGTAGATTGATTCATGAAACGTTTCAACCGTATGATCTATTTAAGCCTAAGTTACTCTTTTAAATCCAGCTTAGCCCCTTGAAATGATCATGCTTTAAGATGTTTAACATCATTCTCATTTAAAATACGGATGCCTTTAATATTTTTTTTTGCTAAGATTTTAATTTAAAATATGAGCATTCATACAATGCATCTAAACCGTTTGATCTCAATGATATACGAACATCCCTCAAAGCATTCAATACAAGCGGATGACCTTGTCATTTTAAAGAAAGGGCATTGTGCGAATGCTTATGTCTATCAATATCATGAGCCTAAGACACAGCAATCTTTTGTGGTTAAAGATTTCAGTCACTCGCCTGCTGTCGTTCGGATGACATTTGGGCGCTTTAATATGGGTATTGAATATCGAGCGTTAATGCAGCTACGCGATTTAAAAGGGATTCAAGCTGTGACACGTTTAGGGCCTTATACCTTAAGGTACCCTTTTATCAAAGGGTATACTTTATGGCGATGTCGTGAAATGGGGGAACAGTTGCCTGATTGTTTTTTTGAACAGCTTGAACAATTAACTCACGCCATACATCAAAGAGGACGTGTACATTTAGACTTGCGCAATCTCAGTAATATCTTAAGAGGTGAAGAAGGTCAGCCGTATGTGATTGATTTTCAATCTAGTTTAAGCACCCGTTATTATCCTCAAACATTGCGTAAGTGCTTAGAAGGCATTGATATGTCGGGTGTCTATAAAGCTTGGGCTCAATTCGGAGCGTTATCAACAGTCCGTGCTGAGCATTTATCACATTATACCCGTATTCGGCAATATTGGGTTTTTAATAATCGTTGGATCACTGCACAATTTCATCAATGGAGGCGCAGGTTTAAATCTGTTGCCCAATCAATTAAGAGCGTATTCAAAGGATAATTGAACCTTTGTTTCTTTTCTAAAGTTTGTTAGAGTTTTTTTTAACACCATTATTGAGACAATTGAATCGATCATGACGCATCAAAAGCCTTATACTTGCCTAATACTTGCAGGGGAACCCTCTGGAGATTTGCATGGTGCTCAATTAATTCAGCAGCTTAAACAGGCTAATCCTCAATTAAACTGTATTGGCTGTGGTGGAGATCGCATGCAAGCAGCAGGACTTGAATGTGTGATGCACATTCGTCATCTCTCAATCATGGGTTTTTTAGATATTGTCATGCGCTTGCCTCAATTATTTCAATTATGGTTTCGACTGCTTTACACGTTATATACGGTTCGACCTGATATTGTCATTTTAATCGACTATCCAGGATTTAATCTGCACTTTGCTCGATATGCGCATGGACTTAAAATCCCAGTCATTTACTATATTGCGCCTAAAGTATGGGCTTCACGCCCCAAACGGATTCAATCAATCAAACGTGATGTCGATCATTTAGCTGTTATTTTTCCCTTTGAAGTCGATTTTTTTTCACAACAAGGGTGTTGTGTGGACTATGTTGGAAATCCTTTAGCTGAAATTGGCGATTCACATGATGAGCTTCAAGCCCTTCAATCTGTTGAAGGGGCGTATACCATTGCTTTATTACCCGGTAGTCGTTTAAGTGAATGGACACGTTTATATCCGTTGATGCATGCGACCTTATTGCGATTAGTTCAATGGCATTCAAATATTCGCTTTATTTTAGCACAACACCCCCAGTTATCAGATCAACAGGTTCAATCACACCCTCAGTTGATGATCACCTCAAATGCTCGAGCAGCCTTACAGGCAGCTGATGTTGCTTTGGTGGCCTCTGGGACTGCAACCCTAGAAGCTGCAATGATTGGAACCCCGATGGTTGTGACTTATCAAACCTCACGATTGAATGCATGGTTGGCTCAAAGAATATTAATCACTCCATATATCAGTTTGCCAAATATTTTGGCAGGTCAATCAATTGTGCCAGAATATCTTCAAAAATCGGCAACATCTGATCAATTAGCTAAGGCCATTCAAACATTACTTGAGCACCCTGCCGATTATCAAGAGATGAAGCATCAGCTCAGACAATTGAGAGAACAATTAAGGGCGCATCCCAAAACTTCAATGGTTGAGCTCATCCAGCGCTATCTAGATCATTAAGCATCGATTCACATGATTGAAGAGGCTAGTCACTCTTCATGGGTTTGAATTCAGTGAATGTATTGGGATTTGAGGAGGCATCAGGCAGTTAGGCCAATCAATCCAATCGATCAGAGCCACTTTAATTAAACGTTAAGTTAGAAAGATCAGGAAATACAATAGAATCAATCATCATGCTTAAAAAACGTGATGCTTCAATGTCGAAGATGAGCCGCATCAAACAGCTAGGGTCTGATTTGACTGATCGGGTGCTGACGATGTAGGTCTGGGTGGTGCAATGGGGGGAGCTATGGATGTGATCATCTTGTTGATGGTTCGATCTGTTTGTGCCATTCTTCCTAGAGCTTGAGCATCCAAATGAGGCGTCACAAACGGGAGCGCTTCTTCCAGATTGATAGGTGAAGGCTTTTGGGGCTGAGGCATTTCAGAGTCCTGTTGTAATGTGGGGTCGATTCCATTGGCTTGTTTACAGGGATCATGAGTCGCGTGTTCGACCATTGTGTTTTCAGATGAATTCGACAGATGATCAAAGCCATATTCTTTGGTCCGATTTGAATGTTGATTGAAAAATGTCTCAAGTTGAGCTCGGTTTCTGGTTGCTAAGTGGGCTAAGAGGTTTTGGGCTAATAAGTGATCAGATGAAGCTGAATTACCCTGTTTTAGATTAGGGTGTAGTCTGCCATCTTCAAAGTTGAGGTCAATATATTTATGAGCAAAATAAGTCTGTAAATTTCTGCGTAGATTCAAATCTAGTTGATCCCATTGAATCGCTGCAAGTTGTTTGGGTTGACCATCAGAGTCAACCTGATGAATCAATAAGATCATACCATGAAACTTTGAATGAAAGGCCAAGTGAAGATCGATTCGATTGCTTGTGAGATAGTCATCGATTGTGCTCGAATCTATTGGGTTGAATGGAGGATAAGGGCCTATGATTAGAGTGTATAACCTAATACCTGAAATCCACATTGCAATCAAGATAGTTGCAATCAAGAGAGGCGCATAAAATATCTTTGCCAGCAATAAGCCAGCAAACAAGGAACACAGGGCGCCAAGAAGCGTTATAAATGTATTATTCGTGATACCTAAGTGACAGTTTTTGACACGTTCAAAATCAGATCCAGAGATCGTTTCAAAAAAACTCAGTAGTGTCTGATTTTCAGCTCGATAATGATGAGAAACAGAGTCTTTTTTACCGCCAGAAAGAATATATTGAAAGGTTTTTGCTTGCCTTAACTCTTCTCTAAACCACTGTCTGATTTGAGAATTTATTAAACGATTGCTCTCACTCCATGGGCTGTTTCCTTCACAATCTCTAATCATGGGATCTGCACCTTGATTCAACAAAGCCTTTGCGGTAGGGCGATGCTCCTTTCTTATAGCCCACATCAAAGCTGTATTGCCATTAAAATCTCTCATATCAGGATCTGCTTGATGTGCTAACAAAGTTCTCACAATATTTGAGTGGAGTTTGTGAGCGGCCCAGGTCAGAGCTGTACTACCATATTGATTTTGGAGGTTAGGATCAGCATTTTTTTCGAGGAGTGCATTGACAATGTCGGTATG
>PBNF01000034.1 GCA_002722995.1 Legionellales bacterium
TCTACACCTCTACATGTGGCTGCAAGATGGGGTCAGAGCGAAGTCATCAAGGGACTCCTCTCTCATGAAGCCTTAAAGTTTTTTATCAAAGACATGCTTCTGGTGCAATTAGAAAAATTTGGCTTACCTCTACATGAGGCTGCAAGATGTGGCAAGCGCGAAGCCCTGCAGGCCCTTCTGACTGCAGGCACAGCACAAAACTGTCTACAAGAAATGCTTTTGATGCAAGACACCGAAGGGAAGACGCCTTTATCAATTGCACAATATCAGCATCATCAGCATCAACACCGTCCCTCAGGCACAAGCCAAGAGATCTTGAGTATATTCTCCCAGTTCGAAGCGACATTATCCAAACAAGTGGCGCCTGTAATCAAAGAAGAAGTGATCTCTAACCTCGCAAATGCACTTGTAGAACATCACTCCACCCCCCCCATATCTGATTCAGTTACTGCCAATTCGAGGAAAAGAGCAGCAGACACTGACCTAGGGGCTCAGAGGGAAGCTCAACGCCTGTGCACAGGTGCTGCTTCAGACAGCCTGTCTTCTCAGAAGCATTACAGCCTAACCTTGTAACCTCGGGTTCCTTTAAGTGCGAGCGTCTAGTTGAGTTCAGCCCTACAAACGGTCTTACGTCGGAGAGAAAGACATTAAATCACGCTTAAGTCGAGCTCAGGACATGTCTGTTGAACCCAATGGGTGAAATGTTGTTTTAAGGCATTTAGGGCAGCATCGCTATTGGCTTCAAGGCGAACGGTCAGATATGCAGTTGTGTTCGAGGGGCGAATAAGCCACCATCCGTCTTTGAAGTGCAATCTTAAACCATCTAAGGTATTGGCTGTTGCACCTTCTGGAAGGTTTTCAGCTAATGCTTGCATCGCTGTGATTTTTTGTGATTCAGTGGCTGGGATTTTAAGTTCAGGTGTGCTGGCGCTATAGGGAAGTGTTTCCCTGAGCATTGCAGCAGATGCTGCATAGTCATCCATATACTGTAAAAAACGTGTTCCAGCATAGATGCCATCATCAAAACCATACCAGGGTGTATCAAAGAAGATATGGCCGCTCATTTCGCCTGCCAACGGTGCATTACATTCTCGCATTTTTGCTTTAATTAATGAATGCCCTGTTTTCCACAAAATAGGTTGGCCTCCCGCAGCTTCAATCACATGCTCTAAGTGTTGAGAGCATTTAATGTCAAAAATAATGGGTGCATTAGGGTGTTGCTTTAAGACCGCTTGTGCAAACAACATCATTTGTTGATCAGGCCAAATCGTATGGCCTTCATTACAGATCACTCCAAGCCGGTCAGCGTCACCATCAAAAGCAAAACCAACATCAGCCTTGTGTTCTAAAACAGCAGCTTTTAGATGTTTTAAATTTTCTGCACGGCTGGGATCTGGGTGATGTATTGGAAAATTGCCATCAATTGTACAAAATAAAGGGATCACTTCACAACCTAATGCTTCAAACACTTGAGGTGCAATGATGCTTCCTGCGGCATGTCCACAATCTAAAACAACACGATAGGGTCGTTTTAAATGGGTGCGCTGAACAATCGCCTCAATATAAGATTGTGTGATATCACGTGTACTATAATGTCCCTGTCCAGTTGATAAATCTTGATTTAGAATGCGTTGTTTTAAAAGGGTTAATCGATCAAAAGTTAAGGCTTTCCCTTGGAGGATGATTTTGAGGCCATTATGATGCTTGGGATTATGGCTGGCTGTGAGCATGACGCCACATTGTGTTTCCTGAGTACAGGTTCCAAAATACATTAAAGGAGATGGAATCACTCCTAAATCAATTACATCAACGCCCCCTGCAAGTAAACCTGCTTGTAAATGAGGGATCAGTGCTGGACTTGATAAGCGCCCATCACGACCGACTACAGCGCAGCATTCATTGATGACTCTTATCTCAGAGGCGATAGCTCGACCTAAAGCGTAGGTGATGTCAGGAGTCATGAGTGCAGCATCACCGCGAATATCATATGCTCTAAATAGCGCATCAGGTAAGTGTTGAGGGAGTGTGTATCTCATTATATTATCCAAGGGGTTCATTTGAATCTGTGAATCCGGTGCTGCCAAAGCCACCGACACCTCGACTGGTTTCTGTTTTAAATTCATTGACGATCACCAATTGAGGGGTTTCAACTTTTAAGATCACCAATTGAGCAAATCTTAGGCCAGGGGTGAGGGTGTAGGGGAGGGTTGATCGATTCCAGCACGAGACCATCAAAGGGCCCTGATAATCTGAATCAATCAAGCCAACTAAGTTCCCAAGCACCAAGCCATGACGATGCCCTAGGCCAGATCGAGGCAAAATGGTTGCACAGTAGCCTGAATCTTGTAAGTAAATAGCCAATCCAGTCGAGATTAATTCAGTTTGACCCGGTTGAAGTTCAATGGGATGTTCTGGGCAAGCAATCAAATCTAGACCACAAGAACCTTCAGTGGCATAACGTGGCATCGGGAACTCAGTGCCCAATCGAGGATCGAGTTGTTTGACTTGAAGTTGATGCATTATAGGATTCTCCCAGCAAGAAGCGGCAGCCCTGAACTGTCATTGAGGAGCATTCGAAGATAAGCTTTAGAGTGAGGCGTTATATGAGCCTGCCGCATGTCTTTCATTAAATGATCTAAGGTTTCATTTAAGGAAAGTGTAGGTTCGAGATGAGCTCCATCGTTTCGATTATGATCATCCATCATTTCAATGAGTGGGCTATGAGATTCAACCCAAAATTGAGAGCCAACCTGAGCTGTTTTAAGCGGCTGCTTAATGATGGTGACGGGGGTATTAATAGGAATCATGTGATAGAGTCTCTTAATGTCTTCGGGGTACATGCGTAGGCAACCAGCAGAGCTCCGTTTGCCGACACCACTTGGGTCATGTGTGCCATGAATGAGATAATTTGATTTAGATAAACGTAATGCGTAATCACCTAAAGGATTATTTGGGCCAGCGGGCACAACAGCCGGGAGAGGATTGCCCAATTCAGCTTGAGTGGCTCGAACAGCTTTAGGCACATACCAGGCAGGATTTTTCTGTTTACTGATGATGCGAAGTTGGCCAACTGGCGTGGTCCAACCTGCTCGACCAATTCCAATGGGAAAGGTATAGACACGATGTGAGCGATACACATATAAACGTTTTTCTGGCAGATTGACTACAATGCCTCGATGAGGTGCTTGAGGTAAAATATAATGTGTCGGTAGAATCATGACAGTTCCTGGGGGTATCTTGTAAGGATTAATATCCGGATTTGCATGAAGTAATTCGTCATAACCAATGTCATGGGTTCGTGCAAGTTGCTCAAAGGTATCATAGCTACGTGCTTGAATGGTTTGAATCTTGCCAATTATCGGGGTGCTGGGTTGATAAGCGTAGTGTTGAGCAGCGGCTGTTGAAGTCAGTATCATGCAGGTTATGATTTGGATGAATCTAAAGATATTCATATGAAAGTGCCTTGTTGGATGTACATGCGAGTGACTTGTGTAGTTGCAGCGCCTAAAAGTATGATAAGCCAGGCAACGTAAAGCCACAATAGAAAAATGGGAATCGCTGCAAATGATCCATAAATGTCTCGATATAAGGATTGGTATGAGAAATACCAAACCAAGAGATGCTTGATCAATTCTAATGCGATCCAGGTCAATAAGCTACCGATGAATGCAGCAGTTTTAGGAATAGTACAGTGTGGTACCCACTTGAATAACGCATATGAAATCGATAGAGCCAAGCTTGTGTTCAGGAGCGTTAATGTCAGTGCTATTTGTGTGTCTTGAGGGATGAAGGTAATTGTCCAGTGGATATTTGAGCTTAATGTAAATCCAATGCTCAGTAGTATCGGTAATGCCAGTAACAGCAAAACAGTTAAGAGCGATCGAAATCCGACTCCTCGTGGGGTTTGAACATTAAATAAATGATTAAAGACACTTTGGATGTTATTCCATAATAACCAAACAACCCATAACAATACACATAATTCAAATCGTGGTAATTGATGAGAGGCTTTTAAAAAGGAATGAATAATTGTTTGTGTGTTTGAATCCGGTTGATTTAATAAGTGTTGAATTAAAAATACCTGAATATTTGAAAAATAAGGTTGTATGGATTGAATATGTGAAGCCCCCCAAGTGATTAAAATTAAGCAAGGGACTAAGCTTAATGCGGTATCAAATGCTAATGCTGCAGCATAGTGTAAGCAATTTTGATGGCGATACGTTTGAAGGATCGCCTGAAGCCATTTTAATGCGACCGTCGAGGGAGTGTGCATAAAGTCCTTCATTCCAGTTTTATTCAAATGCAATGCTATGATAGCATGCTGAGTGTACTTTAAAAGAGATGGAGTATTTTAAATGACATTTGTTGTCACAGAATCATGTATTCGTTGTAAATATACAGATTGTGTTGAGGTGTGCCCAGTGGATTGCTTTCATGAAGGGCAAGGCATTTTGGTCATTAATCCAGAAGAATGTATTGATTGTAATTTGTGTGTGCCTGAGTGCCCTGTTGAGGCAATATACCCTGATGATGAACTGCCTGAAGATCAAAAAGCATTCTTAGAGTTTAATCGACGTATGTCCGAACAATGGCCTGTGATTGATGTTAAAAAGCCTGCTCCTGAACAGGCAGAGCACTGGAAAAATACTCACAATA
Source organism: Legionellales bacterium (assembly GCA_002722995.1). Taxonomy (GTDB): domain Bacteria; phylum Pseudomonadota; class Gammaproteobacteria; order Comchoanobacterales; family Comchoanobacteraceae; genus UBA729. The sequence continues at coordinate 4,657 of PBNF01000034.1, forward strand.
AACGTCAATTCTTAGTAGAAGATGAAGGTGCGTCACTCAAAGAATAACGTGTGTTTAATGTAAGGCTAGAGCGCGTTTCACGGCGCTTAAGTAAAACCTCTGGATTTGTTTGTGTTTAATACTAGGTTCAGTATAATTGTCATAAGGTATACCAGGAGGTCATGTGTCGATCAAGGAAGTTCAGAACACGGCAGTCGATTTAAAACGACGTGAGTTTTTACTTCGGTTGGCTTCAATTTTAGGTGTTGTGAGTGTAGCGGGTTTATTATGGCCGTTTATACGTGCACTTTTTCCATCTGCAGTGACGCGTGCCGCAGGGCGACCTATTGAATTAGATGTTTCAACGTTAACAGTCGGCGAGCAACGCACTGTCATGTGGCGCGGTAAACCCATTTGGGTCATTCGGCGTTCAGACTCAGCCATTGCTAAACTGCTTGAGCCGAATCAACAGCTTGAGGATCCTGAATCCAAATTACCGCAACAGCCACCCTATGCACAAAATGCAACCCGTTCATTACGGCCGGATATTCTAGTGTTAGTTGCCGCATGTACACATTTGGGTTGTGTGCCGACTTATCGACCAGATCCACATACGTTGGATCAATATTGGCCCGGAGGTTTTTTTTGTTCTTGTCATGGCTCTAAGTTTGATTTAGCTGGCCGCGTGTACCAAGGCATGCCTGCTCCAACAAATTTAGAAGTGCCGCCTTATTACTTTAAAGATTTGAACACATTAGTGATTGGAGTGCATGCTTCATCTCGTGTGAGTGAGGTGAATGGATGAGTCAACGTCGAGCTGAAACGTCAGGAATCAGTGATTGGATTAATCAAAGATTACCCGTTAATCAATTTTTTATACGCCATCTAGTCAACTATTTTGCGCCTAAAAATCTTAATTTTTGGTATTTTTTTGGTGTCTTCTCTTTAGTGGTATTAGCCAACCAGGTTTTGACAGGCATTGCATTGGCTATGGTCTATACTCCCACAGGAGCTGAAGCATTTGCTTCAGTTGAGCATATCATGCGTCATGTTCCTTACGGTTGGTTATTGCGTTACATGCATTCAACCGGTGCTTCAGCATTTTTTATTGTGATCTATTTACATATATATCGTGCGTTAATGTATGGTTCTTATCGAATGCCTAGAGAGCTTCTGTGGTTAACGGGTTGTGTACTCTTTATGGTGTTGATGGCTGAATCTTTTACAGGATATGTATTGCCTTGGGGGCAAATGTCATTTTGGGGTGCTAAGGTTATCGCTGAATTATTTGGCACTATTCCAGGTATTGGAACGACCTTAGTTCATTGGATTCAGGGTGATTATGTTATTTCAGAAGTGCTATTGAAACGATTTTTTGCGTTTCATGTGATTGCAGTGCCTTTAATTTTAATAGCCATGGTGATGTTGCATATTGTCGCGTTACACTCAGTGGGTTCAAATAATCCTGAAGGCATCGAAATTAAAGATCAGTGTGATCGTAGAGGGCGCCCTTTAGACGGTATTCAGTTTCATCCTTACTATACGGTTAAAGACATCATGGCTGTGTTGGGTTTCTTGATTGTGTTTGCTTGGGTGCTGTTTTATGTTCCTGAATTTTGGGGTTTATTTTTAGAGCCTGCGAATTTTCAACCGGCGAACCCTTTGGTAACACCCGCTCACATTCAGCCAGTTTGGTACTTTTCATCTTTTTTTGCAATGTTACGCGCAGTGCCTGATAAATCTTATGGCGCTTTAGTAATGCTCAGTGCTGTTGTCATTTTATGTTTTGTGCCTTGGTTAGATCGCAGTCCTGTACGCTCGATTCGTTACAAAGGAATAGGGTCTAAGATTGCTTTAAGCTGTTTGGTATTGAGTTTTTCAATATTAGGTTTTTTAGGGACACAGCCTGCTGTTGGAGGGTATTTAATTATGGCGCGAATCATGACGGGTGTGTATTTTGCCTGCTTTTTAGCCATGCCTATTTATACTCGAATAGAATCATGCCGAACACCACCAAAGCGTATCCAGGGATGATCATGCGTAAGTTTTTTAAAGCTTTTATCTCAATTGTTATCGCTTTAAATGTCATTGAGCTTTGCGATGCTGCTCCTATTCGTTTAGAATCCATGCCTCAATTGAAATCCAGTCAAGCTCGTTTAATCTCAGGTGGACGATTATTCGCACAGCATTGTATGCAATGTCATAGTCTTCAATATTTTACCCACGATCCTATTGGTGATGCTTCAGGCGTTGTGCCGGATCGTATGCCAAAGATAGATCCTGAAGCATGGTCAGGCCATCCTCCACCTGATTTAAGTTTAATCACACGTTATCGAGGCACTGATTGGTTGTATACTTATTTTTACAGTTATTATCAAGACGCATCTAGACCCACGGGGTCTAATCATTTGCTTACAGCCAATACTTCGATGCCAAATCCTTTTGAGCAATTACAGGGCACACATCAATTAATGATCTCCAAAGATCAATTGAGTGTGCTGGAAAAGCAACCAGCCAGTCAAAAACCACCATGGTACCGTATTTTGAAAACAATGCATGCGGGTAGTATCCCAGCCGCCGAATTTGATACACAATTGACTGAGTTAGTACTGTTTTTAGAATATGTTGGAGAGCCTCATCGCGCTGCTCGTGAAGCTTTAGGTGGGTGGGTGATCATGTTTCTGTTGATATTTTTTGTTGTGGCTTTTTTATTGTACCGTGAATATTGGAAGATGCTCGATTGATGATCATGATCAAGATACGATGATCGAAGCAACCGGTTCAAGCCGTATCATTTTAGCAGGGTACAAATAGGATTTTGACTATTATGTTGCGGTGACGGGACATCAAATCATCTTTGCTTTATCGGGTGTCTTTTCAATGATTAGAGAGGCTTTGTCAAGAGGCAGGTGTTCTTATCCAAGCAACAGGTGCAGCTTGTATAATTTTAACATCGTACAAACAAGGTTTTTCAACTGTTGTATTGAAATTATGTGCCATTAAGTGGTAAGTATTCTGATGAGCCTCATGTTGCTTGATGTGTCTTAAGAGTTGTCCATAATGCTCCGTTTCAATAATGCAATCATGGCCCACTAAGTATTCGATGGCTTCAGGTTTAACGATTCGACCTGCAACCCAGTCTCCTATATTAAATTCAGGAGACATGGCATCGTCTTGAATGACTATTTTTAAGGTATGGCCATACAAAGTCTTAAACGCTTCGTATTCAGTTTGAAGTGTTTTAGAAGAATCTTTAGGCATTTGAAGCGCGTCATCTAATGTGGCTTCGGTTGATACTGTTTGAGGGCCTGGGCCTGAGCCATACATTAGCCACTCAAAAGAGCAATAAATAGATTCACGTTTCAGTAAAGATAACATGAGGTGTGCACCTTTCTCAGTGAGCCCCCCAAAGCGCCCAGTTTCCCAGTTTTGTAATGTTCCAGAAGAGAGTTGATACGTTTGAGAAAAATATTTTCTTGAATGTCCTGTCAGTTTTCTGAGACAGCGAAGTCGCTTGGCTCGAGCTTGGCTCATTGAGGTTGAGTCAGTGATTGTGGATTGTTTAGCAATATTAGGGCTCAAAACTTCAGACATGTCTTACACTCCTGTGATTAAACAGATGGCTTGTTATCGTGACTTGATTCTATTTTATAGGATCAGTTAAACCTTCATGATATTAACCGATACATGGATCAAATGAGTGACATGCCATCGTACTGTCTTTATTCGACAGTGTTAGAATAGCTTGAATCATTGAGGGTCTCAAGTATTAAAGAATAATCAAAGATGAAATAACAATTGAGGAGTCTCCTATGTATCATCAATTAAATTTATGGATCAATGAATTACAAACTCAATTTAACTTGAGTATTGATCAAATTGTAGCGTTGTCAGGCATTGCACGTGCAACCATTTACCGTATTTTATCTGGACAGAGTGTGTCTGAACGCACGCGACATAAATTAATGGTTGTGTATGTACAGATGATGGCATCTGATGCCAATACACGATCAAATATACAGCAGACTCAAAGTGATTAAAGTATGCGTGGTTTAAATGATTGATGTTAAAATATTGTCTAATATTTATTTTTGATTTATGATGAATTTTTAAAACATATTAAAAAATCAATATTTATGTACCAGGTCACTCGAGTTAGCTCATATTCTCAAGGATATTTTTTATCTAGATATCATTCCCACTTTTCATATCGATCTCATATGGAGTGTCTTGATCGCTTGGCATTGGATTTAAGCACAGTTGTTCATGGAGATTCCAATTATTCACTATGCCTTGAAATAGAGATTACGAGTGAAATGTCTAGAGGGCACATGAGGAATTTGTTTACATTGATAGCGCATCATTCATACGCCTGCAAAATGAGTCTGAGCTTTTATTCTAGAGATCATGGCTCGATCAATATGTATGAATTATTTTTAGGTTTAACCGCATTAATGCGCCAAAACTATAAGATCAGTGCTGTTCGATTAGGGGGGTTAAGAATCACTGGATTATGCCCTTCGTCCAATCCTTCGAAGAAACTTGCTTTTGCAAAATTATTCAATGATCGATTGTCTGAGGATGCACCAGCCTTAGCTGATGGTATTCTAATCAATATTGCTCAATCCTTATTCGTATTGGAGGCCAATCTTTCTTCTTTTCAATTTCAAGCAGTGCAATCTGGCCTTTTAGAAGCCCTTGCCTATGATCAACAGTCGGTGATGTTGTTTGATTATATCCATTGTGAATTACAAGATAACCATTATGCTGCGTTGTTTGATAGGGTGGATTCGTTAGATCCTCATCATACTCAAATAGAACATTATGATGCTTTATCTAATCATCCCTATCACCAAATATGTCATGTTTTAGAGCAACATCCTTACATCGTAGCTCATCATGACCTGACAAGAGGTGAAGGCCTCGATTATTTTGCATTTGATACTGACCTGATTACTGAGGATCAATTTAATCCAGCCTTAGATGATGCACGTAAGAGGCTTGCTGCTTCAAAATTATATGATGAGGGCTATTCTGAATATGCAAAGTTTTTAGATCATGATATTTTAGAGTGTGTTGCGCACTACTTTCATGACGTGTTTTCAGCTCAAGCTTTATCCAGATTGCAGTTTGAAAAGCCTTCTAGAGACTATCCTCAAACATTATATGTTAATCCTTGGTGCAGCAATAATGCCGCCTATGTTCGTGTGAATGAGGATGATTTTGCATCATTTATTTTCGCTTCAGAACGTTTAGCGAAAAAGTTTAGAGAGATCCGAAAAGAAAATCTAAACAGAGCACTTTCAGCCAGATTGATTCAGTCTATTCAGAGAGGTCATGCGGTTAGGTTGCATCAGAGTAGGGTAGACAAAGCCGCCACTATCATTCAAGCAGCCTATAAGCGTTGCGTCAGGCACAAAGCCGCTCGATTGATTCAGTCTATTCAGAGAGGTCATGCGGTTAGGTTGCATCAGAATGTCATGTACAAAGATGCTCGATTGATTCAAGATCATTTTAGGATTAAACAGCATCATGCCTTTAAAAATTTGATCATCTTTTCTCACTTATTGTGCTGTATCAGTTTATTTTCAACGCATACAACTTGGCTCATGTGGGCAAATCATTTAAATCTAAAACAGGCTCTATATCTTATTTTATCTAAATCCATTATCACACAGATCATCTGGGGCAGTGTAGGTGCCGTTTTGACTTTTAACTTGATATATGAGTGTTGGACCTCAGAACAATCCAGTTTAGGATATTGGGTTAGATCCTTAAGTTTTATTGTGCCATGGGTTAGTCTGTTGGTGGCGTGTTCAATGCAATGTGTTTGTCTCATCAATGGACTTAAATACTTAAATCCTTTGGATTTAATCACTATTTATCCTGCTGCAGGTTTTGAATGCATTGCTTTAATGGGTATTGGGTTAGTTTTGAGTACGTATGTTCTTCATCTATTTAAGGCGGGTTCAAATTTGAATATGTTACGTCTTCCATCAAGGGTTCAACAATTCTTTTCATCTTCTCAATTGAAAAGCGACACGGTTCATTCTGTTGCGGAAAACATTCAATCAGTTGAGTTAGAACACTTCGAGAGCAATCAAGGTCTAGTAACAGCTTTAGATTGAAAAATAGATGCGTCAAAAGTATAAGCACGTTTATGGCTGAATGAAGAGACTGTTCTATTGAGTTTTAACCACTTGTCTATTTGATTTGTTATGATGAATTTAATATGAATGCTCATAGAGGGTATAAAAATCAAAAAGTCTAGAGTTGATGAATGAGTAACTCGCTATATTTAACATTCATTGGTTATATACTTATGAAGCAAGTATGAGCTTTGAAGTGGACTCTATCTTTGAAGGTTTTGATAATAGAGGATATTGTGACCACAAAAGATTTGATGTTACTTTTAGAGCGTTCAAGGCTTCTTAAACATGAATGGAGCACTTTCGATGGATCAACCACTAATCGGTCAACTTTCAATGTGTTGTGATTGAGTTAGATTGATGGTGCATATGTTTTTAAATGCATGGCTTTGCTTTGAAACATCCAAGCTTGTTCGATGTGTTGAGCATTGATGTGTGGGCTATCTGATATATCAGCAAATGTAAAAGCTGTTGTGTGAAGATGGCCTAGGGCACGCATTGAAAGATGTTGTGTTTGATAGATATTTGACAGTAGTGTGTAGGCTTCAGAGGATGTATTTTGTTTTAATATTGGATGAGCTGTATTGAGTTGATTGTTTAAGCATCCTTGGCGTTCAAATTGTTGGGTTCTCAATGTCTGGATTGCGCTTAATGTAAGAGGTGCATTGGATAATGGTTGATCATTTGATAAATGAGGTGGATGTAGATGGACATGTAGTGCAATGCGATCTAGGAAAGGCCCTGAAAGTCGTGATTGATACTGTTCAATCGCCTGTGAGCTACAATCACAAGGGTGATTTGGGTCTGTTAAATAGCCGCAAGGGCAGGGATTCATTGCGCAAATCAATTGGAATGCAGATGGAAAGGTTACAATATGACTCGCTCGTGCTAAATGCACTTGTTGCTGTTCAATAGGTTCTCTTAAGCACTCTAAAAGTTTGCGAGGCATTTCTGCAATTTCATCTAAAAATAAAATCCCTTGATGTGCTAAAGAGATTTCTCCAGGTCGTATTGGGTTTCCGCCTCCAATCAAACCTGCACGAGAAACACTATGATGAGGTGAGCGAAAAGAAGGGCGATAATTGTCAGGATGAGGTAAGTGAGCGGCTTGATACAAGCTTGCGCGCATGAGGTAATCGTGTTCATTTAAATGAGGTAAGCACTCTGAAAGTAGTTGTGCTAATAAAGATTTGCCGCACCCAGGTGGCCCAATAAAGCGTAGTGCATGGCCGCCCACGGCGGCTAAAGTAACAGCTTGTTTCCCAAGTGTTTGACCCACTACAGAGTTGAAATCAGGTTCATTCTCGTTAGATGTTAAGGTCTGAGTAGGGTGTTGAGGGAGTGTTGTTTCTCCTTTTAAATGTGAAATAATCGCTAATAAATCTTCAGCTACGAGTGCAGTATGTTTGGATTGAATAACTTGGTATTCTGGTTGTGAGGCAGGTAAAATAAGCTGTTTACAAGCCTGCATCAGCATGGGCAGGACACCCTGAATAGGCCTTAATTGTCCCGCAAGCCCAAGTTCTCCACAAAAAACATATTCAGACCAATCAATATCTGAAAATAAGCCCTGTGCAGCTAGCAAGCCAATGGCAATAGGCAAATCAAATGCCCCTCCTTGTTTAGGCAAATCAGCGGGTGCTAAATTGATGGTGATTCTTTGTTTAGGAAATGGCAGTTGATGATGCATTAAGGCTGAGCGCACACGCTCTTTGCTTTCTTTAACAACAGCTTCAGGTAAGCCGACTAATGTGAATTTGGGCAAACCAGAAGATAAATGTGTTTCAACGCTGACCGGGATGACCTCAATACCTGAAACCGCATAACTATGAATTTGAGAGTAACCCATAAACAGCTTGCTGTTAAGAATGTTTAGGTTTTCTTGAGCGAGGTTGATATTTGGGTTTTGATAAGGGATGGCTTGTGCGTGAAGATTTTGAAGGTATATTGTTAGGTTTTGATTCTAATTCATCCAGCCGGCGATTAAGCATTTCAAGCATCCGGCGTGTTTTTTGCAGGACACGACGTTGCGTGTCAAACTCTTCACGGGTGACTAAATCTAATTTTTTAAGGCCATGTTTTAATGTGGCTGATGCATGTTGTTCTAAATCTTTTTTAAATGATTCTAAGCCAGGTGGCAGTGTTTCAAGGAAACGATTAATTAATGTATTAAAATCATCAGGTGAGGTGCTCATATGAATTCCTAGTTGCACTTAATTCTTTTAAATTATAAATGAATGTCGTGATGATGACTATACCGTAATTTCTAGATTTGATCTAATTCTGCTGGTTTGATAGGATTGTTGATCATTCTTTCATTAAAGTGTTTTGGGAGTGGGTATGCGTATTTTTACATCAGAATCAGTATCAGAAGGACATCCAGATAAAATTGCAGATCAAATTTCAGATGCAATTGTAGATGCTTTGATTGCACGAGACCCTGCTGCCCGGATCGCTTGTGAAACCATGGTTAAAACAGGAATGGTCTTTGTGGCTGGAGAAATTACCACACAAGCTTGGGTTGATATTGAACTCATCGTGCGAGATGTCATTGCAAGCATTGGTTATACGCGTGCTGAGTGGGGGTTTGATGCACAAAGCTGTGCTGTGATTACAAGCATTGGCCAGCAATCATCGGATATTGCTCAAGGGGTTGACTCATCACAGTGTGATGAGCAAGGGGCTGGAGATCAAGGTTTGGTCTTTGGCTATGCGACCGATGAAACAGACAGCTTGATGCCAGCTCCTATCGAATATGCTAACCGTCTTATGCGGCAGCAATCATTATGTCGTCGTACTGGACAATTACCTTGGCTAGGCCCTGATGCAAAAAGTCAGGTTACAATTCTCTATGATGATTCAGGCATGCCGTGTGGTGTCGATAATATCGTATTATCGACACAGCATGATCCTAGTATCGAGATTGACCAATTGCGTTCAGCTGTCATTGAGGACATCATTCAACCTGTGATCCCTTCATCTTGGCTGACAGATCAAACACAGTTGTACATTAATCCTACGGGACGTTTTGTCATTGGGGGGCCTGTTGGAGACTGCGGGTTAACGGGGCGTAAGATTATTGTAGATACCTATGGTGGAATGGCACGTCATGGTGGAGGCTGTTTTTCTGGGAAAGATCCTTCAAAAGTAGATCGTTCTGCTGCATATATGGCTCGATATATTGCAAAGAATGTTGTTTCAGCACAGTTGGCTAAACGTTGTGAAGTTCAAATCACTTATGCCATTGGGGTGAGTCAGCCTACTTCTGTGCGTATCGAGACATTTGGAACGGGTGTCCTATCAGATACAGCATTAGCACAGCATGTGACCTCAATATTTGATCTTACACCATATGGTATCATTACTTATTTAGATTTATGTCGGCCTATTTATCAGAAAACTGCAGTGGGCGGTCATTTTGGTCGGACTGATCCTGATTTTAGATGGGAATTGACAGATCAGGCTGAAACATTGCGTTTGAGCGTGGAGCGAGCTGTTATGGCTTAAAGTGCATGTGGTTTCTAAGCGTTTAAACCTTTGATCAATCCCCTTAAGTTTATGTGATCTTCGATTGCTATATGCTCAGTTAGAGTTATCTTGTGATTGCATTAACGTCCAAATTTTGAATTCATTTGATCCGTTGATGTCATTGAAGTAGGCATTCGAGGGGATGGGGCATGCCGATTTTAGATTTGATTAGGCTTTAACTTTAAAAGAAATTCGATCATCCAGTTCTGATATTTAGAGCACTTATTAGAATCAATAACCACGAATATTATCTGAATTCATTTTGATATGAAGACCCTCTTAACTTGAGGGATTGTTTGATGTGGCAGGGGAGGCTGTTGTGTGTGGTCTGGAAGATTGACAGTGAACCTCTCCTAAATGCTGGATGTCAGTTCCTTTGCACTGAACAGTCACCCCTGTATCACATAGTGTATTCGAATTGAATTGTTTGAATTTTAAGGAGGTGTTTTCCCGAACTGAAGTGTATTCTGGCGTGTTGCTTTCAATTAAAATATCTGGATCATCTATATTTTGAAATGTTGATTCTTCCGATGTTTTGAGTGTAAAGTCAACCCAGCAAATACGGTGTTCATTAACAGTGATGCCATGAATATGGTGTGGGTATATAAATGCTTCGTATTGATGAGGGGCAATGCCGATTTCAGGCGTATCACTGATGATGTGAATGTGCTGTCTTTGATAGGCTGACAATGGAATAAATCTGGTTTTTTTTAATGAATGTGAGGTGTCATTGAATTGAATTAAAGCCGTAGGGTGATGTGCAGAAGAGTTGGCAATAATACCTGTAGGGTTTTCAAGATAGGTTAGAGCATGGCCTTCAAAAGTATTAATCGCCGTGGTTGAAAAGCCAAAACGTGTATAATCAAGATTGAATCGATGCTGACGATATGTTCCATCAGCATCAGCACGTAATGTTCCTTGAGGGAATCCAGCTTGTGCATCTAAGTTGAGAATGCTCTCATCGATATTAAGGGGCATATCTAGATGTTGATTGGAGCGAAGGTGATCATTTTCCCAGGTGTTCATCACCAATAGATTAGGATGTGTTTTTTCACTATTATGATTCAGTGTGACTTGGGTGTTGTTGTGCTCAGTTCGATTCATCAAAGATAAGCTCAGCATGACTTGAGTTGAATGAGGTCTTTTATATGAGAGGTTTAAAGCTATTCTAGCTGGGAATGTGAATGCCTTAAACGAATGATGAATACTGCCATTCCATGCAAATGATTCAGTGGTTGAGTGCCTTAAAAACATTTGATAATTAGTTTGATGATGATGATATTGATACGTCAGTTGATATTGTTTTGACAGGGTATTGTTTGGATGATGGTGATGTAGCTGATCACTTGCATCCAATTGATAAGAAGACTCTCGATCCGTATAGTTGATTTGTCCTCCGAAAGATACCCCTCCGCGCTGATTGATTGCACCATACGTGTTATATTGTAATGCGTCTGCTTGTTTACTATAGTCTATCCCAATTTGATGATCATGTTCGTTTAACAAGTAAAAAGTATCGAGATCCCCTGCTTTAAACGTGCGTCCATTTTTGAAATATAGATAACCAGATGATCCCTCTTTCCCGTTGTTTTTGAAATAGCGCGAATGAATCCCCCCTGAAAGGGTCATCCCAGAATAAATTGAATTGTATAAAGCTGTATTTTTATTGAATTTTTGAGTGGATTCAGTTACGACGTTAGAAAGCAAGTCTCTTTTTTTAATAGTGATTGAGTAGGCCCCATTTGGGAATTTTTGTGTTTGAATTTGATGTTGTCCAGGAAATAAGACTTGATCATATAAGATACGACCTTGGTATAATATTTGAACTTGGCTAGATTGATTGATTTGAATAAACAGTGGGTAACTATTATTTTGGTAAAAAGATGGGTTAATCAAATGTGGTTTTTCTTGGATGGTCAGTCCCCAGAAATTTTTATTTGAAATTAAACCATTAAATAAGAGTGGTTCTTGATAGCCTGCATGATACTGATATTGTGTGCCATAATGAATTAATTCAAGGGTATTAAAATAATCTTTAAAGTTATCATTTGCATCATAATGCAATTCTGTGTCTCCTTTGGAGAGATGGCCTTCGAGCGCCCAGGGATAGTGTTTAGTTGCAGCGCGTTTTTCATAGTCTAATGATAGGTGATTAGAAAGGGTCATCCGATGATAGGTGCTTTTAGATAGTGCTTTTTCTTGAGCTTTAAGGCTGTTTTGATGTTTAAGATATTGAGGCGGGCATAATAGATATAATTTGAGTTCATCTTGATTAAAGAATAACGTTACTTTGTTCTTAGAGCGTGCAAGATAAGGGTGTTGAGCATCCGTATTAACTTTTTGTGTTTTTTTGAATTGACGTTTGAGTCGACGATGTGCTTCGGGTTTTAATAAAGATTGAATTTGATCAATGAGAGCAGTATAACCTTCTGATGTGAAGGTCAACGTTTTAGATGATTGGTTAAATTGTATGTCAATGTCATTGAGTTCAAGGTGATTTAAATAGAGGGTGACGGGGCCAGTATAATGTTCAACTAGATCTTCAAAGCCTTCTGGAACAATGTCTGAAGGTGCTTGTCGAGGTGGGGTGCTGTTTGTATGTGTTAAATCGATTGGGCTTGAGAATGCCTGAGAGGATATCAAGCATGAGGCTAACTCTAGGGCTATCAGAATTAACCTAAGCTGCATGTTCTTTAATCCTTGATCTATAATGTTTTAAGATGAGTCCACTTTTGGTTTTTTCCTTTGAAATAATAGAGTTCAACCACTTGATTAGGGTTGATTTTCATTGCAACGGTTTGTTGAGGATACAGCATGCGAATGTTTTTCTTGTTGACTTCATCTAACGTTGTTAAGTTGCATTTTGAGTCTTCATGGCAATGTGTGGATACTTTTATCAACATGGGTGCTGTTCCTGGATTAAACCAGTTAATTTGATTTTTTTGGAGTGTAATCGAAGGTTTTTGTTGTCGCGTCTGATGGGCTTGTAGTAGTAGTCTTGAAACATATAAGACACGAATATTTAAATTTAAACTAATGGGCTGACCTGCTTGGTTCTTAATGTTTCTTTTAAGTTTTTGGATGGATTCAGGGTTATGGTTGATGGGTTGGATTTCAATCATTTTAGGTGTTTTGGGCAACGTTTCAGGCCATCGAGCTAGAATGATTCGTGTTGAGTGCTTAGGTAGAATAAATCGGGATGGGCTGAATAAAAGTTTCTTTGAGAATTCAGTTTCAACCAGTTGAGGGTTCATACACGCTAATTTGTGATCAGGGCACTGTATTTCCATGGCCTTCATTTTAATGTAGGCTTTAAGTGCAGAGGTGTTGTGAATTGTATATTTGAAACGCTTTGAATGATCAGATAGCGTTGCCAGTTGAGGAGAGATTTTTACATTTGCATAACTGAAATTTGGAAGCATTAACAATGCTGGGATTAATATTTGATGCAGTAAAGACAACTGGGTCATTGTGAACATCCTTATTCAAAATTTAAAATTATACAGAGATTAAATCTTAATATAAAGCCTCAATTATCATTTAAGGTAAATGTGATGGTGTCATTATATTCTCCTGCTTTCTTTAGAGACAAAGGGTCATCTGAAGTAATATGACAGTAAGGCTTTGCATTGATTGTAGGTCCCATTAAATAATACTGATGATTATATAGTGTTTTTGTACTTGTCAATTGTTGTGCACCATACGGATAAACTGTTGAATTACCTGAATCAGAAAAGTAATCACAATATATTTTATAACTGATTTGAGTGCTTGAAACACTTTGGGTACTGTTATTGAGAGATAAGTAACCATTGTGAGCGGAAGAAGCAGTAACGGTATAGCCATCAGGATTGTTGTTTGAAAGAGTGAGTTGAAATTGATTTTGACCGGATAGGACACCATTATGTTTTGGAATGTTGGTCGAGCCTGTTACTGATAGTGAGCTGATAGATGCAATATTTGCGGAGAATGTTTCTTGGTCATAACCAGTGGCTTGAATCGTTGTGCTTTTAATGATGAAAATAAGGCTCAAAATAGAAAGTCGGACCGTTAAATTGCTCATTTTAAGCTCCAGAAGTGGCTAATGCATTGATGCTGACTTGAAGGGTATCAGAATAAGTCCCTGCAAATTTTTGGCTTAAATCGTCTGTAGTTGAAAAATGACAGTCAGGATTTGCATAGGTATACTGTGTGCTATAAGGAAATGAATAGACAGTAGTTGATTGTGTGATTTGGGTCGCAGGGAACGCACTGATGGTATAGGGGTAGCTTGAAAAGCTATCACAAGCAATTTTATACTGTATTCTTCGTGCTGGGTTAGATGAGCTCATGCCATTTAAATACAGATAACCTGAGTGAGTTGAGTATATATCAACCTCAAACCCTGTAGACGAATTACTTGAAAAAGTCATATCCATAAAGCCACTGCCATTGACCGTTTGATTGTAAAAAGATAGAGTCATTGGGTTGTTGAGTGAAATCGTATTATATGTTGTGCTGCCTTTTGAGAATGCGGCTTGAGAGGGTATTAAGTATAATAAGCTTATCAGAATTGAATATCGAATAGTGTCTTTCATTAAATCTCCTCAAGCTTAACCTTCATGAGAATTTTATTTTAATTTTGAAACAATTAAAAGCATCTAGATAGTTTAATATCTAGATGCTTTTAATTGATGAAACAATCAGTGCTATGAATTAAACACCTGCGGAAGGATCACCAATTGACCAAGTGATTGTATCGACATAAGCGCCCTCAAATTTCTTTGAGTCACCTGCTGATTCATTCCTAGTGATGGTACAGTTTGGGTTTGCACCATCAATAGGATGATTGCTTGATCCTTCAACTTTATAAATAGTTTGAGCCGATGTTGTAAAATCAATATCTGTTGCAGTGACTGTATTTCCACCTGCATCTGTAATGTCATCGCATGACATTGAATAGCCGATTTTCTTAGCCTCGGTTGAACTGCCAGAAATCTGTAAGTGACCATTTGCACTGGATGCAGTGACCTCAAATCCATCAATATCATTGTCGCTAAACGTAATAGAAAAAGTAGCCGCGGTAGAAAATTTGCTCAAAGTTTCTGTCCCTGATGCGAAATCTCGAGTCGCATCAACTGTATGTTTGGCTGATATGGTGTCCGAGGTGCCGCCTAAAGCAGGCAGTGACATGATCATCAAGGCAGATGCACAGGTGATCGTTTTTAGCGTTGTTGAAGTTTTCATGAAAAGTCTCCGTATTGTTAAGGATTCATACCATGAGTATAGTTCATGAGTAATTGAAATTGCTGAGATTTAATTAAGTTATTGATTGTACTGTATTTTTTATTTTTTTATTTGGGTATGATGAATTGCTTCAAATCGGATGAATCCTGTGTTTTTGTATTTTTTTAACCTAATTAACTCCTGCTTTTATAAGTCTTTATTTAAATTTAAGTGGATTTTGATTTTTTTTGTCTTATGTGGAGTGATCTCCAGTATTTTTCAAATAATGGCGTTATATGAAGGTTTGATCAGCATCATATTGAATCAAGATCGATACAGTCTTTGTTTGATTTTATGGATTGGATCAGACTTTTTTTTACGCGCACAAGGTTTATTCGGGGCTTATTTAGGCCCAAGCTTTACCCTGGATTTAAAGTGTCGATTATGGCGTTTGATGATGAATCATATTGCTTTAAAATCAGATGATTTTGATAGTCTTTCAATTTCAAAATATATTCAACGCAGTTATCAAGCTTTGCAGTTGATGCTCTCAAATTTGCTTCCTCTATGTGTAACGCTGATGTTACTGATCTTGGGTGTCGCTTATTTTGATATTAAAGTCATGATGATGATATTTGGGTGGCTGTTAGGATCTGTATTGATCATTTATCAAAGTTTATATCGAGGGTCCTTGTTTCGTGTACAGCATGATCGATTATCTCATCAAATAATTGCATTAGAGTACAGCCTTCATAATAAAGGCTTTTATTTTAAAACAGCGCAAATGAAACGCGCATTGAATCGAATCCGATATGGTTGGCATAGCCAGTATCAAACCGCGATAGATTCAAATCTTTCCATTGAAGGGCTGGGTTTGATCAAAATGATGTGGCTGCTGTTATGCGTTGGATTGAGTTGGCCTTATTGCAATCAATTGAGCCACCCAATTGATTATGGGGTTATGATGCTTTGGTTCCAAGTAACACGATATGTTGATTTATTATCGCATTACAGCTTTGAGTTATTAGAGCATTTTAAAGTGTTAAAGGAATCGTCTCAGCATTGTTTGTGGTCTATTCCTGTTCTCCAATCATTTCAATATGATGATACGCTAAAAGGCTTGGCTTTAATTGATGTGAACGTGGTCAAGAGCGATCGCTATATTTTAAATCAAATTTCTTTTCGATGTTTTAATGGATCACACTTGGCTATACAAGGGGCTTCTGGAGTTGGAAAATCTACTTTGATGAAGGTTTTGATGGGGGGGCAATCGATCGAAGGTGAGTATCGAGTGGGGTGTTTAGTTGGACAACAGCTGATTGATCTAAAAAGAGATATCTTGTTTTTACCTCAAGATCTGTGTTTGAAAGGAGAGAGTCTCTTATCTATTATTCGATATTTTGCAGGTCAAACAGTGACATTAAGTGAAATCAATTCGATGCTAAATGAAATAGGCTTAAAGTCTTTGATTGAATCGACTCAGTATGGGTGGGCGAGTCGAGTAGGTATAGATGTTGAGTTATCTAGAGGTCAAATTCAAGCTTTGATTATGGTTGGGGTGTGTGTATCTAAGCAACCCATTGCATTATTAGATGAGCCTTTAGTCAGTGTGGATGAGGTGCTTTTAGAGCGGATTTGGAATGTTTTTTTGAAAAAATGGACTCATCGTACCTGGATTTTAATTTCGCATCATCCCAAATTGTATCATAGTGCAGATGAAGTCATTCGCTTGGTAGAAGGCCGTATGGAATAACTTGTATGGAGCTGATTTTTTTCAGAAATAAGGCTTTGGTATTGAGTAATAGTTGATGTGTATACAGCAAGCTAAAAAGATGAGGTGGAATATTACTCGGAAAGGCTGTAAAAACACCTAAAACAATCAATGCTTAAGGTTTCTTTAACCTTAAGCAGTTAAAAACAAAATAAATTAGAAAGTTATCAAAATATGATTAAATTATATTTTAAAAAATATTAATTAGAGAGGATCTTATATCCATATTAACAGATGAATCATTAACGGATTTATTAAACACAATTGAAAAATTGAAAAATGGTTCAATAGATCGTGATGTTGCTTTAAAAAAGATTAAAGCATCGCTGGGTGATCATACAATTTTGCGGATAAGCTTTAAGGGTATTGGCGATGAGGGCATCACTGCACTTGCTGCGGTATTATCCCAAAGCCAGATCAACTCACTATATCTAGGTTATAATAACATTGGTCATGAAGGCCTCACCGCACTTACTGCGGTATTACCCACAAGTCAGGTCAGTCTATTGTATCTAGACAGAAATCATATTAGCAATGAGGGCATCACTGCGCTTGCTTCGGTATTACCCGAAAGCCAGATTGATATACTGAGTCTAAGCGATAACGAGATTAGCGATGTAGGCATTGCTGTGCTTGCTGCGGTATTGCCATCAAGCCAGATCAGATCATTGTTTCTAGGCAACAATCATATTCGCGATGAGGGCCTCACCGCACTTGCTGCGGTATTGCCATCAAGCCAGATCAGATCATTGTTTCTAGGCAACAATCATATAAGCGATGAGGGCATCACCGCACTTTCTGCGGTATTACCATCAAGCCAGATCAGTAATTTGTATCTAAGCAATAACAAGATTGGAGATAAGGGTATAAAAGCCCTCTTTAAAGCTTGTTGTGAATGTGCTGAGCAGGGGCGACTTTTGAAAATTCAAGGTGTTTTTTTTACACAAGAGCAACAGGATGAGATTCAACAACAATATGATGCGACTGTGAAGCTAACATATACATTAAAAGTGCTTAGTGTATCGAAAGGGTTATCGGATAGACTCGCTGCTGATTCTGAATTAATACAGATACCGGAAGAATTATTTGCAAGGATAGCCGTTCAATTGCCTTTATGTAGCAAAAGTGTTCCGATACAACGTGTGATTGAAGAGAGAGCCGCAAACATTGAACACATAGAAAACATCCAACAGCATCTTTTAAGTCAAAAGAATGTTAAAATATTTGGAGAGCTTCTCACTGCAGGCATTGTATTGGTAGGTGCTGGATTTGTGGGTTGGGCCCTTCAAACAGGCTTCATGACAGCGCCAGGGTTTATTTCATCTAAAATAACAGCACAAATCAGCGCAATAGCATGGACACCTGTAACTGCAGCATTAGCCTGTGCAGGAATTGCAACAATAGTGGGACTGGCTTTGGTCATGTTGATGCGTGCTGTTGGGTGCCGGACTCATGGTGAAGATATGAATCCTCAAAGACCTCAAGGGTTACTTCAAACTGAGCGTGCTAACAAACTACAGCCTCCAGGGGAAGAGATTTATCAGGTAAATCCGAATCAAGGTCAAAGCTCTGATTTGACTGATGGACCCAATTTGGGTAGAGCGTCGGAGTCTCGTAGATAATCTAAATGCATCAGGGGTTGATGTTCAGTCAGCCATTGTTTCGATTGATTGAAGTAAGGGTCATATTGTCGAACAATATCCCAAAATGATTTTGAATGATTTGGGTGTTTGAAGTGAGCTAATTCATGAATCATAACAGAGTCGAAAACCCAATCAGGTGCGATCGATAGGTAAGCATGAAACTTTAAGGTTTTTTTTTGAGGGTGGCAAGATCCCCAGCGTGAACGGTAGGGTTTAAGTTTGATGATATGGGGAGTTTCATTCATGCGTTGCGCAAAATGATATAAGCGTTGATTGAGTTCATTTGAAGTCTGTTGTTTGAACCAATCTTGAAGTAGGCTCTGATAATCTTCAAATGATGAGTGATGGGTGAGATGTAAGTGATCTGTTTCAAGTTGAACGTGTGGTGTTCCATGATGATACTGAACCTGATATTCGGCCCCTTTGAATAACACTAGGTGCTTTGATTGGTAGTGTATTAAGCGTTGAAGGCTATCGTGTTGCCGATTACAATGACGTTTAATCCAGTCAGATTTTTGCTGAAGGCATTGTATGATATATTGTTGTGTACAACCCAAGGGTGCATGGACAATGATTTGCCCCGATTGGATTTTAAATCCTAGCGTTTTACGCTTCAATGAGTATTGTATAGTGACGGGATGATGATGGAATGTTAACATGATGGACCCGTGATCAATGCATGATGATTTTATCCATAATGCCTCATTATCATTTAATTTCAATAGAGTGATTGCCGTGAATGAAAAATTGTGTTGAGTGAAGTAGAATATTTTTTGAACATAAGGAGTTTGAAATGACGACGCAAACAGGGTATGAAACAACACGTGCAACTTTAGTCTTGCCTGAAGGCGGAACACGCTGTTTACTTCATGTGTGTTGTGCGCCTTGTTCAGGAGAGGTCATTGAAGCCTTAGTCGAAGCTGATATTGAATGCGAGGTTTATTTTTATAATCCTAATATTCAACCTAGGGAAGAATATGAAGTTCGAAAAGCTGAAAATAAAGCATTTGCTGACCGATATCAGGTGCCTTTTATTGATGACGATTATGATGTTGAGGATTGGTTTAAAAGGACTGAAGGGCATGAAGCAGATCCAGAGCGAGGTGAGCGTTGTACGTTGTGTTTTGATATGCGTTTAGAGCGAGCTGCTTTTTATGCGTACACGCATGGTTTTGATGTATTGGCCACTTCGCTATCTATTTCTCGATCAAAAGATATTGATCAAATTAATGGTTGTGGAATGCGTGCCGTTTCTAAATACCCTAATTTAAGCTATTGGACACATAATTGGCGTAAGAAAGGCGGATCACAGCGTATGGTGTCTATCAGTCGACGTGAAGGTTTCTACCGCCAAGAATATTGTGGTTGTCTTTATTCTTTAAGAGATACCAATCAATCACGCCGAGCGCGAGGAATTGATCGAATTCAACTGCCGGATTAAAATGATGAGGTTCCTAAAGCTCCTTCAGTTAATGGTATTGATAGGTGAGGCCGTCTTTTCAATACAAGCATCCGCTGTATTGCCTCCAGCCTATCTTTCAATACCTCAATTTAAAGCATGTTTAGGCACTGTTTCAAAAGGCACTTGGACCGCTTATTGTCTTCCAAAGCGGCGTCCAAAAGGGTGTTCTATTCAACGCTGGCATCGCATTAAGCAATCAGCTCCCCCTGATCAATGTCCCCCTGTTCAACAATCTAGTCATTGTGATCATCCTTCAGATGGAATTGACGGTAAGCTATGAAGCCAATTAAAAGCTTCGTCAATATTTTGAATACTCATCTTCTTGTATGTCAATAATTATTCTTGTGACATAATTATTAAATTATTTGCTCTAAACATAAGGAAAATGCTTATGCTAAAAAATAGAGAAAAGAAAATATTAGAGATGCTGCTTCGTGGTGATCCTAAAAAAACGGTATAAGCTAGATTTGATTGGGCAAAAGTATTGAATGGGCAATTGGGTTGTAAGAGCCCAGCAAGCTGCTTATCTCAAGATTTGATGCAATCTGTGGGTCAAGCTGTCGCTGTATGCAGTACTCAAAATAAGAGAGATGAAACTGAAGATCTAGATTAATCCCCTACTAAAAAGTGTAAAAACTAAAAACGATTCGAGTATGATTACCATTGAATATGCTTCAAATCATTAAATTAAGTTTGAGTCCTTCCAGTTTAGAATCTTTTGTATATTGAAGCTCTTTAGCTAGAAGGTGCGTGGCTCTAATGATGAATCATTGGGTCGATTGATGCCGATGGGGTGGATGGATAGATGACCTGGTATCTGTTGAGGTTAGATCAAATGAATAATGCATTAAAGCATCTGTATAAAATTCTCTTAAAACGGTTTTAGATAATCCTAAATTCATCATAGTGTCCTTACATCAATAAATGTATGAGCATTCAAAGGCTTGAGATTGGATTGAGACGCATATATGATATTCAAGCCTTCGAATGTATCAGAATTCAACGTGGCGTTATTGTTCACGCCTAGAATGATTGAGTACATCAGATGAAGTATAGATCTCATGATGTGAGACCACCTCGACAGGTGCGACATTCATAAAATATTCGGTGTATAATGCATGCATGGCTGCACGATTGAAGAGTAAGTTCATAGCAACATCCTTGTGCTAAATAATGATAATTAGATTATTATTCATCTTTTAAGATATGTCAAGCTTTATAACGTTTTTGCTTTTTTTGATAAGGGATGAGGGTGTTTTAATTGTCTTTGAAATCACTTATCTCTTTGTTTTTAATTGTTTTTTGAATCGATGATGTTGGCGGCCAATATCAGTAAGCAGCCAATGCCTAGAGACCAAGAAAAGGGCTCTTGGTGCGTCAATACCAGCCATAGCACCGATAGAGCAGGTGTCAAATAAGCTAAATAGCAGAGTCGTATCGCTTGACCTTTTTTAATACCATAATCCCAGAGCAAAAAAGCAATGCCTGCTGAACCCAGTGCTAAGGTGATGAGTATTGCGTATTGTAAGTGTGAAGGGGATATAAATTGCTCAAAACATCGATGAAGCCCCCAGGTAATTGGGCAACTGAGCCCAATGCATAGCGGTGCAAGTTCAGGAGAAGCCGTCGGATATTGTTGAGTGATATACGTGTAATAACACCAACTGAACAAGGCAATGAAGGCAAAGCCATAACCTAACCAAGCATGGCCCCAATGGGCTTCGATCGGTAAAATAAACCATAGCGAAGTTAGGCATAACCCAATTGAAATCATTCTAGATAAGTGATAGCCTGCTTGGCCAATATAGCATAGTATCACAATGCTCGATGCGGGCCATAACCAAGTGATCAGATCAACTTCAATCGGTGGAGCGTAATAAAATGCCAAATAGTATGCAATATTGTTGAGGCTTAACGCACCATAACCTAAACGAATTCTAGGTGTTTTCAGTTGTTTTAAAATATGAGTCCATTTTTTTTCAATAGACAATTTGATCAGTGTGGCAACTAAAATGAAGCTGCTTACAAGGCTTAAAGCCTCAAAAGTTGGGAGCTTAAGTTGAGTGACTAAAGTGGCTGAGGTTGACCAAAGCAGTAAAGCGAGGCACCCAGAGAGTGTGGGTGAAATTGTTTTAGAAGTCATGAAGGATTCCATGTGTTCATTAAAGCGACTGTTGAAGAGGCGTCTGTAAAAGATTGTAAATGCATGATTAGATCATCAGTTTTTAAAGGTAATGTATTCTACTCGATTTAGCTTAAGTTGTCTTGTGGAGATATGGGCAGTGATGTTGTATACAACATTGAGAACAATTTGGTTTGCGTGCTTTGCAGGTGTATCGTCCATGCAAAATCATCCAATGATGTGCATGTTGTAAATAGTGCTTGGGAATACATCGATAAAGTGATTGCTCAATACTCAGTGGTGTTTTTGATTTTGAAAATTGAAGGCGTTGTGAAACCCGCGCAACATGTGTGTCAACTGCAATGGTGGGGAGGCCAAATGCAGTGTTTAAAACAACATTCGCGGTTTTTCGGCCAACACCTGGTAATGCTTCTAATGCCTCACGTGTTTGAGGCACTTGACCTTGATGCTGTGAGCAAAGGATGGTGCATGTTTGAATAATGTGTTTTGCTTTACTTCTAAATAAGCCAATTCGTTTGATCATCTCGCGCAGATTCAACTCCCCCAATGCAGCCATTGATTGAGGTGTTTTAGCTGCTTTAAAAAGTGCAGGAGTGACTTGATTAACGCTATGATCTGTTGCTTGAGCTGAGAGCATGACAGCAATGAGTAATTCGAAATCAGTCTTATAATCGAGTTCACAGCGAGGGTGAGGGTTCTGTTGAGCCCAAATTTCAAAAATAGATTCAATGCGATGGGTCATGATGAGGTTTAGATTTAGATGTGTTGCGTTTCAGTGCTGCTTCAATGCGCTTTTTGCGTGCAGATAAGCTATCTTGAGCGCTGTTTGTATCAAATCCCGCTTTTGCCGCTTGGTGTGAGCGCATGAATTGTTGCTGTTGGGCTTGTATTCGATGTTGGTGTTGTTCATATCGGTCTTGATGATACGATGCACGTCGATAGAGGGCTGAGGTCGAGTTATGTTCAGACGATCTAGTGTGAATACAATCTACTGGGCATTTGGGGATACATCGTTCACAACCTGTACATTCACTTTCGATGATGGCATGAAGGCGCTTAGGGAGCCCAATGATCGCATCTGTCGGACAAGCTTGAACACATTTCATGCAGCCAATACATTGATTAGGATCAATATAAAGATCTACAGGGTCTTTATATTGAAGATTACTCAGATGTGGTTCAGTGGATTGATTCAGTGTGGCGCAGAGTGAATGAACAGCACGTTCAGCGCCGGGTACACATAAGCTTAAATCATCTGTTTCTTGAGTGGCCAGTGCTGTGGCATAGCTTTTGCAATCAGGATACCCACACAGTGTACATTGTGTTTGAGGTAAACAGGCATTGAGTTGTTCAATCAAATCATTCACGTGTTGGACTTCCGAATCAGTTCAAGCGATTCCTTAGGGACTCTGGATAATAAATGTTCGTAAGGGTTGAGGGTATGAATGCCTAAAGGGGTTGTTGCATCTGTCCAGCGGTCGAAGGTGCTGTTTAAAAAATAGGCTGCTCGATCAGCCAATTCGGGTGTGACCGGTTTGAGGTAATACATTAGGCATCGAAAACATTCAATTGCAATGGTGCAAACATCATGAGCTTGTTGTGAAGGACCTTGCGTTTTGATCAGTGTCCAAGGTGCTTGTTCAGTTAAGTAGTGATTCACGGTGTCCGCACAGCGGCCAATACGGTTTAATGCTTTTGCATACTGTCTCGATTCAAAATGTTGTGAAATCTCTTGAGCGGCTTCAATGCAGGTGTCATACGGGGTTGAGTGAAGTGTAGGGGCTGAAAGCGTTTGATTGAAATGTTGGGCAAGTAGCTTTGCACATCGACTTGCGATGTTAATAATTTTACCCACCAGTTCTGCATCAATGCGGGTTTTAAATTCATCCCAATTAAGGTCTAAGTCTTCAGCATGGGCTGAAAGTTTACTGGCAAAATAATACCTTAAATAGTCAGGATCTAAATGATTAAGATAATCACGTGCTGTGATAAAAGTATTACGTGACTTTGACATTTTAGATCCCTCAATGGTTAAAAAGCCATGAGTATATAAAGCAGATGGTTTTCTAAAGCCTGCTAAATCTAAAACTGACGGCCAAAAGATACCGTGAAAGTAGGTGATGTCTTTCCCAATAAAATGAACCAACTTAGTTTTGGATTCGGGATGCCAAAGTGATTCAAAAGCGTGTGAATGTTTTTGACAGTATAATTGTGTAGCGGCCATATAACCAATGGGTGCATCTAGCCAGACATAAAAGTATCGATCAGGTTCATTCGGAATATTAAAGCCAAAATAGGGAGCGTCTCTTGAAATATCCCATGCTTTTAGTCCCGATACGAACCATTCTTTTAATTTGTTGACTGTGCTGGATTCGCACTCAATGCTCATCAGCCATGACTCAAGCATGGGTTGCATGTGTTCAAGTTTTAAAAAATAATGTTTGGATGTTTTCATCACAGGAGTTGTATCGGATAAAGTTGATTTGGGGTCAATTAAATCACAAGCATCATAAGTCGCACCACATGCTTCACAATTGTCTCCATATTGATCAGGTTGGTTACATCGCGGGCAAGTTCCTTTAAGGTATCGATCAGGTAAAAATAAACCCTTCAATGTGTCATAAGGTTGCTCAATAACACGCGTTTCAATGACACCAGCTGAAGCTAATTTTTCAAAAATATTAACAGTGAGTGATTCGTTGGTTTGGGTGTGTGTTGTACTAAATTCATCATAGTGAATATGAAAATCACTCAAATCAGACTGATGGCGAGCGTGGATGCGTTCAACTAAAGCTTCTGGAGTCAGGCCTTGTTTTTGACTACTCAGCATAATAGGCGTGCCGTGAGCATCATTGCCGCCAATCAATAAACAGTGTTGACCCTGCATGCGTTGAAATCTAACCCAAATATCTGCTTGAATATGTTCTAACAGATGCCCTAAGTGAAGGTCACCGTTTGCGTAAATGAGTGCAGTGGTTGCAATGATGTCTATTGAGTGCATCACTCTCTCTCGTTGATAGAGTCTAAACGCTATCAGTCGAATGAGTGGCTGTCAATTGATCAACAGTATTTTTGCCCTGTTAAATGAAGCTGCTTTAAAGTGATTGAGTATTGCAATTTAAAATATTTTCGATTTTAGGTTTGGTTTCGCTGCACCAGAATTCCCAAAACTTACAAACAGTTGGAAGCACTTCAATGGTGCAGTTTCGTTGATTGGCATTGATTGAAAGGATTTCTTGTGTTTGTAGCGGTAAGGAGTAATACAGTGAAATGTTCACTATTTTAGCGTTGTTGAAAATGAGTGTGTTTTGAGGTGAAATAAGTTTCTCATCTAGTTTGAGTGAAGTGCTTGCATCCGTTAAGAGTGCAGATAGCGATTCTTCTTGGGCAAGATTTTTAATGATCAAAGCGTATGAAGGTAATTGAATAAAGCATAAGAGTGTGAGTAGAATATAAGCTAAAGTGCGTTTTTTCATAGGATTATCCAATTACGTGCATGCGCTATTTAAGCTCAGTTGATCTGCTTGTGCTTCTTGGGTATAGGTGATGATGCAGTTTTTAGAGGGTTTCAAGGCCTTGATAATAGGGGTTCCATGTCCGGTTGATGTGACTGATTCTGCCTTGATACAATAGGTCGGTAGCTGAGCATCGGTTTTGGATTCAAATTGCTTTGATTGGTGGGGGTTGAGTGAGTTTTGTTCAATGATTTGCAAAGATATTTCACAGGGAGTGTTTTTGAGTGCGCTGGTAATCGTGTACGATAATTTTTGATTGGATTGGTTGATCAGAGTGTATGCAAATGCACATTGAAACAGTGCAGGGATTAATGATACGCTTAAAATTATTTTAATCAATTTTTTCATCATTTAAAGTCTCATCTTAAATGATTTAAATTTTACATCATAATAGGCGTCTTTGTCAAAATGTCCATAGTAAAAGGTCAGCCTTGTGTTCAATCAGTTTTGAGTAATTCGGATAATTGTGACCGAAGTGCGTGCGATGAAAAACAGGTTTTAACACGTTTGAACCCAGCTGCTGAGAGTGTTGTAATCTTATGGGGATGATGAATTAAATCAGTGAGCTGCGAGGCTAACACTTCAGCACAACCTACTGGAAATAAATAGCCTGTTTCATTGTGTAGAATGATATCACGTGGTCCACCACAATCAGATGCAATGACGCATCGCTGACTAGCCATGGCTTCAATTAAAGAGATATTGAAGGATTCAGTTCTAGAAGTGATGCAATAGATATCAATTAAGTTGAAAAAACACTGTTTGTCTTTGACCCAAGGGATGATTTTAATATGATGATGCAGCCCCCATAAACGAATTAAACACTGTAGCCAATATTTTCGATGCCCTCGTCCTGCAATGATGACTTGGAATGATTCATGATTAGATTTTAAAATACGACAGGCACGAAATAATGTTTCAAATTGTTTTTTTCTTCGAAAGACCCCCATTGATCCAATGGTGATCGGGTTGTGCAGTGTTTGATATGCTTTGAAGTGTTCAAGTTGTACACTATTGGGGATACAGCTGATGGGTTTTGAAGTGTGTCCCGATAAGAATTTTTTGACAGCAAAAGACACGGCAATAATTTGATCTGCATTTGAAATATGTCGAGCATTAAATCCATGCACCACTGCAATTAATCGCGCTTTAGGGTATGCTTTTTTAAGTAAGGGTAAATCAATTTGTTTATGTGCAACAATAATATGAGGTCGAATGGATACTAATAAACGCTTTAATCGATGAATGCTCTGTTGCATCACAGGTTGAAATGTACTTCTGAAATATGATTGAGTATGAAGGTGATCAGATGGAATGTGCTGAAGATATTCTAGGGCTTTTGCATGAGGTTCGAGTACATAGTGCACGTCGTGTCCTAATGAAGTCATTAAGGCTCCATAATCAAGAAAAGCCTGTTTGGTGCCACCAAAATCTTTGCCTGAAATGATATTGACAATGCGCATGAGGTTCCATGTTTTAAATTTATCATGATACCGTGTCTTAACAGGATTGAATACAAATGATAGACGGTTTTTAGAGGGTAGGAGATTTTGTGGTTTATTGGCTTAAGTAGGTTCGCCCAAAATTGCGCGTCCGAGTCTTACCATATTGGCGCCTGCTTGAATGGCTACGGTATAATCTTGACTCATGCCCATGCAGAGTGTGTCTAAGTCAGGAGTCATGTGTTTCAGGGTTTGATAGTGTTGAGCCACTGTTTGAAATGAGGTGTTGAGAGCTGAAGTGTTTTTCATCGGCAAATACATGAATCCTCTGAGTTGAATGTAGGGTAAGGATTGAGCGCTTTCAATGAGAGAGGTTGTTTGAGCTAATGGGCAGTGTCGTTGATGGACGGCGTCATATAAGCCCACTTGAATACAAACATTCAGTGGAGTATCACGATGATGCGCGGCTGCATTTAATTGAATTAAATCAGTCAAAGAGGTAGCTGTATGTACCCAATCAAAATAGGTTCCAATTTTTTTGATTTTATTCGATTGTAATCGGCCAATGAAATGCCATTGTATCGGGGTGTTCTGTAGCGCTTTGATTTTTGGGAGTGCGCCTTGGAGTGTATTTTCGCCAAAATTGATCAGTCCTGCCTGATGAGCAGCCCAAATGGTATCAATTGAGTGATATTTGCTTGCGACCATAAGGGTGACAGATTCGGTCGTCAGTTGTTCAATGATGTCTTGAATCGTTTGAATGCGTGTGTGGAGCAAACTCAAAATAAATAAGCCTTATTTGAGAGGAGGGGAGTTACATGCTGTTGAACTCATCTTGAGTGAATATCATGTCAGTGTTTTGGGTTAAATACAATGAATGCAGCGCCTTGTTTTCAAAAATGTTGAGTCATGATTGAATTGGGAATGACTAATGCGTCTATTGTGGTAGATAATGGATTAAAATTTTGGGGTGTTTAGACACATCGCAGTACGTATGTTTTTGGATAAAAAAGTGCCTTGGGAGCCCAATGATTTGAATGGGATGATCTGGCTGTTGAATCGCTTAAGTATTTCTCTATTATTTAAGATTTAAATAGCATTGTGTATCATCATAATCCATGTTTTAAATCAATGAATGGATCTTTTCTGAATCAATTGCATTTTGATTTAATTTTGATTTAAAGTGAATCTTTCAGGGTTGTTGCTTAAAGAAGGTGTTGTTTTGGAGCAGGATTTAATTCGTCAATTGCATTTAGAAATTATGAGCTACATCGATCCAGGCCTAAAACATACGTTAAAAAAATTGGGTGTCCGGGTCGAATGTTGTATTGAAGCCAATCAAGCCATTCAGGTTCGATTAAAATGTCCTTACACTGTTCACGATTTGGATCAATGGAGTGCTGAGCTTAAAGGTGCGCTCAATGCCTCAATTCCGAATTTGACAGGGCCGATTCATCTTGAAATTGAGCTTCAATCAGTGGCGCGCCAAACGGTTCAAGCGCCAAAACACCCCCGTATTGCGAATATGATTGCTGTTTTATCGGGTAAAGGTGGAGTGGGTAAGTCAACTGTGACAACCAATTTAGCAGTGGTGCTGCAGCGTCAAGGTTGGCGTGTTGGGATTTTAGATGCAGATGTACATGGACCTTCACAGTTATTGATGCTGGGGGCTCAAGTTGATTCATCATCTGAGGCGGTGATGGAAGCGCATGGTCTTCAATTGGCTTCGATGGGGGCTTATCTTGATCCGGGGCAGCCTGCAGCTTGGCGTGGTCCAATGGCTTCAAAAGCTTTGCAGTCTTTATTTCAGCAAACACAATGGAATGAATTGGACTACGTGTTAGTGGATTGTCCGCCTGGAACCAGTGATATTATTTTAAGCCTTGCGAGCGGATTACCTGTTGTTGCAGGACTTTTGGTTACAACACCTCAATTAGCCGCTGTGATCGATGCTGAGCGAGCGGGACAATTAATGAAGCAACTCTCGATGCCGATTTTAGGTGTGGTTGAGAATATGTCAGCGACTCATTGTGCCAAGTGTGGTACGCGTCAAGTGATGTTGGGTGCTGGAGGAGGAGAAGCTTTGGCTGATCACTTAGGCCTTGAGTGTTGGGCTCAGTTGCCTTTAGATCCGCGTGTTACATCGGGTGGGGATCAAGGGATGCCTGTAGGGCTTCAAGATTCTATGTATGATGCATTGGGGCACCATTTAACGCAGCGCATTGCTTTGTTGAAAAAATATAATCCGTTATCATCTGTGACAGCTGAATCTTGAAGTTGCTGTATATTGGGGTAAGATAAATGCATCAAGTCTTGAGACAATGAAGGAGTGAAGAATGAGTGGTATCAAATCTGATCGATGGATTCATCGTATGGCAACTGAGCATCAAATGATTCAGCCATTTGAGCCTAACCAGATCAAATCTAATGCTCAAGGTGAGGCATGTGTCTCATGGGGCGTATCTAGCTACGGGTATGATGTGCGCTGTGCTCGAGAATTTAAAATTTTTACCAATACTTTTAATACCGTGATTGATCCTAAAGCGTTTGATCCCAGTAGTTTTGTTTCTGTCGAGACAGATGTGTGTGTGATTCCTCCCAATTCTTTTGTGTTGGCTTGTACGGTTGAAACCTTTAAAATTCCACGTGACGTATTGGTCGTATGTTTAGGTAAATCAACGTATGCCCGCTGTGGGATTATTGTGAATGTGACACCGCTTGAGCCCGAGTGGGAGGGAACTGTAACGCTAGAGTTTTCCAACACAACCAATTTGCCTGCTAAGATTTATGCCAATGAAGGGTGTGCGCAATTGCTCTTTTTTGAAGGTGATGAAGTGTGTGAGGTCTCTTATAAAGATCGAAAGGGTAAATATCAAGGCCAAACAGGAGTGACCCTGCCTGTGACTCCGTATGAGCAAGAAGTTTGAGCCCAAACCGAGTATACAGGTATCATACGGACTTTGTTTGGTGTCTATTAATGCTTGAAGAGAGGGCGCTTCTTATTCCCAGTATAAGGTTGATGTCAGTCATTTAAGTGGCTTTGAGCTTCGGGTATGGGTTGATTATATTTGATGTAAATCGGTCGATTATGGATGGGTTTGAATGAGTTTTGATTTCAACCGAATCAGATTTGTTTAGATGGATTGGGTCATATCTTAATTGTATTCAGTAGGGTTTTTGAATGAGTATATAATTGAGGCTTTTGTAAAGAGAGTTGAGGGCATGTGTTTTTCTGATGTATGAAGGAAATGTTTTGGGTAGGGTTAAGGTGTCATCAATGTTCGATGTGTTCGGCTGAAGGGTGATATTTTTTAAGTTAAATGTTTGATGATAGCAAAGCTTCTGCTTCTCAGATCTTTTTAATCAACTAAAAAGTTGAAGTGCCTAAAGTGTGAGCGTTGATGATTTGAGATCTATGACGTTGTTTCTGCACGGTGTTGAGTCATGATGCGCGCTTTAAGTCCCTTGCCAGGTTTGAAGTGGGCTCGATATTTGCCAATGGTTGCAACCACTTTTCCTGTCTTGGGGTTGTGCGCTTTTCTAGGGGGATAGTAATTTAGAGAGAAGCTCCCAAATCCTCTAATTTCAATTCGATTTCCAGAAATTAGAGCCGTTGACATCAGTTCTACAATGGTATTGACTGCAAAGCTAATGTGTTTGACTGGAATATCTTCAAATTGATCAGCGATCTGATTGACAAGGTCTGATTTGACTAAGATATCTGTTTCTGAAGTCATAAGTGCCAACCTTTTGAATTACAAGAATAAAATATACTAAATGAGTGAAAGTCTTTTTGTCAACGATTGGTTTGCGTTGAAAATGATTTTGATTGAGCTGTAAGTGCTTTTTGCATTACTATACAATAACCATTACGTCATGATGGGTTGAATTTGATCATCTCAAGCCTAGGAACTTTCCATGCAGTGTCTAAAATATATCGGTATTTTTCTTGTATTAATGAGTGCATCGTTGTGTGCGCGAGGAGAGCAGGCTGCATGGGCTGTTGAGACTGTTGTAACGCAGCAATCCTCTGCAGTTGTTCCGCATACACTCCTGATCGATGCTTGGCGGCGTGTGTTGGTAAGGGCAACAGGACGAGCAGATGTTCTAAATCATCCCAGTGTCCAGGAGGCAGTCGATCAACCGGAATGGATGTTGAAACGATTTGAATACCGTGAACGACCTGAAGGAGATGCATTTGATCTTAAATTAACCTTTGATGCAAGTTTGATTCGCTCGTTTGTTGAGCGTCTTGGGCAATCACTTTGGGTTCAGCGGCCTGTTGTGGTGATATTATGGCCTGAGGTAACGGCTGAGCAAACCGATGAAGCCCGTACAGCTATGATACATCAAGCCCAAGCTCGAGGGTTTGATTTGCGTGTGTTGGCGTTAGATCCAATCTCACTTGAATGGTTGCGTCAGGCGCAAGAGCGCCATGCAAGTATTGATGAGCTTCGGCAATATTTTCAATTGGAATCGTCTGTGAAATTGTTTCAAGCTTTTGTCTTAAATGAGTCATCTCAAAGTTGGGCGCTTCAATTCAATGATTTAAATGCAGGTTGGGTTGAGCCTATGATTGAGTTGCATGCTAAAGATTTGAGTGCATTGTATGCTCAAGGAGTGAATGCCTTAACTGAATTCATGGTAACACATGCACCAACACAAGCTGCTCAATCGAACCAGATTCAAGCAATCACTTTAAATTTTGAAGGGGTTAAAACATTAGGTGACTATATTGCCTTGACTCGAGCATTGCGCCATTTCGGAATGCTTTCAAGCATTGAAGTCAATGCATTAAGCGCGGATCGACTGCAAGTAAATCTTGACGTCTCTGGAGGCCTTGATGCATTGAGTCGAGCATTTTTAAATGACATGCGCTTTAAAGTTCAGCCACGAATTCCCCTTCGTTCTATATATTGGCCTTATCGTTGGAAGTCAATCCAGCAAGCCTGATGGAGAGTGAGCCATGGTGCGCCAGATGTCAATTCCATTCAAGTTGATTGATGCTGCGACGTTTGAATATTACATGCCTGATCTAAACGCTTGGGCAGTGAATGCACTGTTAAAGTGGTCAAAAGCTCAAGTTGATGAATCCTTTTGCTATTGTTGGGGGCCTTGGGGGGTTGGCAAGACGCATTTGCTCAATGCGGTATGTCATGAAGCCTTAGCGTTGTCTGCGCAAGTATTTTATTTGGATTGCGCTCATCATCGTCGCTATTGCCCGAGTGTGCTAGAGGATTTAGATGCATTTGATCTGATATGTTTAGATAATATTGATGTGTTGATGGGTATGACTTCATGGGAAACGGCTCTTTTTAATGTGTATAATCAAAGTGTGATTGTGGCTGAAAAACGCTTGTTGGTTACGGCTAGCTTGCCACCCGCCCAAATTGGAGTTCAGTTGCCTGATTTGCGGTCTCGTTTGCTGGGGGGGTGGGTGTTGTCCTTAAGTACGTTATCAGAGCAGGGCTTGCAAGAAGCATTGATGCATCGAGCGCTTCAGCGAGGGTTTCATTTTTCAGAACATTGTGCTGAGTACCTCTTAAAATATTGGACCCGTTGTCCGCATTGTTTGTTTAGGAGTTTAGATGATTTAGATCATTTATCTTTGAGTGCACAACGTCGTATTACGATTCCATTTATTAAGTCGCATTGGTCTGATTTAAAGCGTTGTGAGGCGTGTACAATATCGAGTGATGAGGCAGGTGTTTGACAGTAGAGGAGATTTTAGATAGACTTAAAAGTGTGAAAGGCTCAAGGATGAGTCATAGCGTTTGGTATAGCTACACAGCATTTGTTTTCCAAGGAGGGAAAATATGCATGATAGTTCTATATTGTTTAGCCAAGTTAAACAATCAATCGACTTAGTGTGTGAACGTTTAGTTAGTCATCTCGATCATATTCAACCCAATTCTAGAAATGCTCAATTGCTTCAAAGCATGATGAGTGATCTCAATTCACTTTTGATATTGATTCATTCGAATTCACCCAATGCGATGAAGTCAATGATCCCTTTAGATCAGGCATTTTCAAAGGGTTGTTCGCTTTTGAAGTTGCATGATTTGGGTTATAGTCAATCTGATCTTGAGCAGGGGATAACTCGATGGTTGCAGTCACTTTCAGAGACCGCTAAAGTTCAATCCCTTTATACGTTACCAGAATTGATCGCGCTTCGTGTGCATTCAAAATATTATAAATATTTTGGATTTTCAGAGAATGATTTAAACCAAAATCGTGAACATTTGCATAGACAGGCTTGCCAAATCAATGAAGGCTTGAGGCAATGTTCTGTGTCATTAAATGATCGTCAACAGGCCTTATTATCTTTATCTGAGGCTGTTGGTGTTAGTTTTAAAATGAATGCTGAAATACAGTCGCATTTTGAAAAGATCTTATCCGAGCATTTGAGCGAAAAATCAGGGGCGGCTTTGGAGAAAGCGGCTCATTTTTTTAACCATGACCTATTTAAAGATCAAATTCGGACCATGTTTTGGATTGAAAAACGTGCATATTTAATGCATTGGATCAAAGATGAGCTATATAGCGAATCTGTGAATGAAGTTTTAAATGCAATTGAATCAACATCCTGGTTTAAATTTTATAGGTATCAGGACAAATCGCTTTTATTTACGAAAATATTCAGTCAAGCTGAGTCTCTTGATTTAGAGATTTTTAAAGGCGTTTTCCATTTAGATTTAAACAAAAGTGATTTGTTTTTCCATGAATTTCGCGTTGCTGAGCTTTTAGAGCCTATCCAAATTAAACAACTCGTTTCTTTTGATCGAGGAACTCTAATCAATTCTGAAATCCAATCAATTCTAGGTAGCGATGCATCTCTTAAATTACGTTATTTTTCTGTTGTTTCAGATTTGGGATCTGAGAGGGTTCAATTGAATCAATTAAATCAAAAGATTTTGGCTGAACCCATTCATTGCTGTGCAAAGATTGAATATCAATCTGGAGATAAAATTAATTTAAGTGATGTTTTGATGCTTCAATACATGGGGTGTCATTCAGTTCATGTGCGTGTATCCACTGACCCTCAAAGCGCTCAACATGATGCTCAAGCCATTTCGTTGAATGATGTTCCATCATTTCAATCCTTGATGAATTCATTATCAGGTCCGATCAATATAGGATCACTTGACGAAATTGATCATACATTGCTGAGAGATTTTTGCGTCTATATTCGTCTGGGATTAAAGTTTGAGGGCATCAAGGATCATTTTGATTTTGATTTAAATGAATTGATTTCCTTGGTTGGTGAGTTGGAATTTGAACCCCTAGAGTCCCCATCAAATGTCATGAGTGCTGAGATTTTAAATCAGATTATGAGCTCTAATCGTCTAAAATTAATGGGGTTTGCTGATCATGTGTGTCGTTTTTCAGGTCAATCATTTTCAGTCGATCAATGGCCTTTGAGTGACTTAATGTGTTATCAACGTTATTTAAAGATAAGGTATGAAATGAATGTTGATTCGCATGAGGTTGATGATGGGGTGATGAAGCCTAATGATGTCTGTCGTGTCGATTTTAAATCATATTTAAATGAGATGATGAAAATGTCTTTATTGAATATAAGTACTTCTTATGTTGATGTAATGAGAGGTTCTTTTTTTCAAATAGCTTTAGATCAATTGATGTATTTGAGTGCATTGCCTCAAGTTCAGAATAAGTATCCAGCATTTCAATGTGCTGTCTATCCTGGTCGATTTGAGTCAGCTCAAGATTTTTTGAATCAAAAATCAGCCCAGATTGAGAAGATTCAGGGCGCTTCAATTCATGTTTTGCCTCAAGCGTTAAAGATTCAGATACTCTCTTTTTTGGCGCCTTCTCATTGGCGTTATCAACAGATTGATCAGGCTGTTCAACAGTCTTATTCAAAGATCCAGTTGAATGCTTTAATGGCTCAAGTGTGCGTCTCTTCCGATTTAGAGATGATGGGGTATCGAATGGGTTCAGGTTATTTGAATGCTGAAGCCTTGAAGTTGATGATGCGATTGCCTCGATCAATTCGACCGATTGGTTTTGAGGTGAGATCTCAGTGGATTCCATGGAAACGTGATAAGATTCTCATTGAAGATATTCAACTATCTAAAGATTCAGATTTGCAGCAAGGTCAGCCAACAGTTCAACCTGTTAAGCATCAATTTGAATTGACTCGAAAGATCCCATCACGTTTTGAATCAATGCGTTATTGGTCAATTTATTATGGTATGCGTTTATTCTTATTATCGATAGGGCTTTTGTCGTTTGGGTTAGTATGGGCTAAATTTCCGAATCTGTTTGGACATAGTGCACTGATTGTAGAGTGTATGAGATGGATGAATCCATTCATGATGGGGGCCTCAGCTTTGATTTTGATCGCTGCTTTCGTCAGTTTTGGTATGAAATGGTTTGGGAAGGATGTTTCTAATCAATATTTAGATTTTGATCGAGTGCTTTACCCAGAATCAGATGCCCTTGATGCGCTCTCTAAGCGTAATAAATTGTGGGCGTATTGCAAATATTTTAAGTGTTTGCTTAAAGTTGATGTGATGGGAGCTGTTAATAAAAATAGAGCTCAAAAAGAGGATTTTGATGTGTCTGTTGTATTGTTTTTCATGGCTATAATGTTGTTGTATTGTTATATGAAATCAATGTCGATATTTCCAATGATTGCAGCGTTGTTATCTTTAGGCTTAAGTCTTTTTAATTATTTTTACCTTGCGGATGTGCTCTTAAATGAGAAAGTGAGTGATCTTTCAATGTTATCTAACCAAGCCATTCGAGTAAATATGTTGAGTTCATCCGATCTCATGCAGTGCTGTCAGACAGCGAAGCCAAGTTATATCGAAAATGATAGCATCGATCAAGTTGTTAAAAGTATTTCAAAAGCAGAGCATCCTGCTTTTTCAGATGAAACAATTTCATCTCAACCTGTTTAGGGCTTTGGTTTTCTAGACAGTGGGTGTCAATCGAGTTTAGATGACTGAAGCTGTTGTGTCTTAAGTGCAATGCGTGTTCCAAGCGCAATACATAAAGTCTTTTCATCTTCTGTGAGGTCAAGGTCGCCTTGGGAACCTGCAACATGCGTGGCGCCATAAGGTGTGCCACCACTGCGTGTTGAAAGCAATGTATGTTCTGAATAAGGCAGCCCAACCATGATCATGCCATGATGAAGGAGTGGTAACATCATCGTGATTAACGTGGTTTCTTGGCCGCCATGCAAGCTGCCTGTTGAAGTGAAGACTCCGGCGACTTTGTCAATTAAGGCTCCAGATTTCCACAAAGAAGTGGTGTTATCCCAGAAGGCTTTCATCGGAGCGGGCATGTTTCCAAAATGTGTGGGGCAGCCTAAACATAGGCCATCAGCATGCGCTAAATCTTCAAGGGTTGCATAGGGTGCACCTGAAGTCGGAATGGGTTCATGTGTGGGGTCGTTATAGGTTTTAAGCGGTGGGACTGTCCGTAATTGGGCATTCATGTCCGCGATTGATTCAATGCCTCGACAGACTAAATGTGCCATTTTCTCACAATGCCCTGATCGACTATAGTAAAGAACTAAAATAGTGCTCATTCTCGAATCCATTTCATTTTTAGCAATTTGAATCTATCAATTTTTAAAGAGTGATGCAAATGCCTGATTGATTGAAAGGCTGTTTGTTTACTATATTTTGTTTGCGTTTCGCTTAAGAGTTGTATTGTCAATGGTGTGCAGTTGCACTGCGCATGCTCGAATCTATTTCATATTTAACAATTTAAGTCTGACCATTTTTATGGAGTGATATAAAGTTTGATTGATTGAAAGGTGATTTGTTGCGTGACTTTTGTATGAGTTGAGGTTAAAGTGTTGATTTTAAATAGGGTATGGTTATTGTGTTAACAGGCGATCAAATTCAGACACTGAATCGTGACATTGAAGTGCGTATTCGTGGTCAGCTGAATGGGGCTTGGGTTCAAGTTCAAAGTGACGATGGGCATCATTTTTCAGCAGAAGTTCATTGGGCTGGCTTTAAAGGACTGAGTTTGTTAGAGCAGCATCGAGTGGTCTATCAGGCTGTCGGTTCAGATGTAGGCGTCGCCTTACATGCTTTATCTTTAAATACCCGTGTGCTTGAGGAGGCCATTGATGAGTGATGCGAGTCATGAAATCATTTCAAATACGCTTGAATCGTATTCAGTTGTACTTTACATGAAAGGAACACCTGACTTCCCTCAGTGTGGTTTTTCATATCGTGTTGCTGAGATTTTAAAGCAACTG
Organism: Legionellales bacterium; assembly: GCA_002722995.1. GTDB lineage: Bacteria > Pseudomonadota > Gammaproteobacteria > Comchoanobacterales > Comchoanobacteraceae > UBA729. Next base: position 41,737 of record PBNF01000034.1, read on the forward strand.
AATGTTGAGTTTCATTCGGTTAATGTGCTGGAAGATGAAGCGATTCGTGCTGGGATTAAAACGTTTAGCCAGTGGCCAACCATTCCCCAGCTTTATATTAAAGGAACTTTGATCGGTGGGTGCGATATTGTGACGACTTTATATGAGTCAGGTGAGTTAGCGGCACAACTTGAATCGATTTCAGATTCAGATTAATTCTTTTCATGTATTCAGGCCCTTCAACGCTTCATTGGATGCAAGTGTTTCACTAGATGGGTCGTTTGGACTCATGCGTCTCAGTGTAAGTCCTGATAGGCTAAGACCTGCGATTGAGCGGTACTCTTTGCATTACTAAGAGGGGTAGTCTATTCAACATGTGAGCAATGGTTCTATCAAGGTGCTCTTGCGGAAGATCAATATATTTAAGTCATCTCAAAGCTGAGTGTAGGGGCAGTGATCAATCCCTTGATGCATGGATTGACTTAACGTTTTGAACAATACGAAGGCATGCGTTCAATATAGTTTGTATAAGAATGGCGGTTATTGAGTGCTAAGATCGGTTCAATTCTAAAGGTCATGACATCTTGGTATCTATTTAAATTGATTCAATCAGTGAATGGATGGGCTTAAAATGATGGTGTGTCAATCGAATGGATGAAGTGTAGGTCCTGTCAGTTGTGGGTCAACTTTATTGTACCCAAGTGTGGTGCTCAATGATTGGGGTATTTAGATTAAAATCACTGGATATGGGGCTGTCAGCTGTTGATGAACTACAGCACGTCATGGACGGCTAGAGTCAATCTATTCGAGGTTTAACAACTTTGCATCGACGATGTTCATACGCTTGAGATTCAGACCATGTATGGGTGTATTGTCTAGATTGCATCCAAGCATCGAATGCGCTCATATACCCTTTCTTGCGTTTAAAATTTAACCATTTAGGCATAGTAATTGACTCACTGACTTTTGTTCAGTTAAGCTTTTGTTGTTAAGTTTGTCAAGTTGATTGATATACATGCACATGATTCCTGCTATTAAAACACATTCTTGGTTAGCTGATCTTGATCGGTCTTTTATGCATTATTTGCAGGAGCATGATGCCACGCTGGTTCCGGTGCTAAAGGCCTATCGGTCTGATTCAAAAGAGTGGACTCCCGCGCAAATCAGTGCGTTTATATTGAGATTGGCACCTTACCTTGAACAATTTTTAGGGGCTCAATTTAAAATCGAGCAGGCATTGGTTGAGTTAGGTGCTGAGCAATCTAGCCATAGGCCTATTTTCGAATTTAAGCGTACGTTCGTGCATCAAGCACGTAAACGACCACAAACCCACCTTCATGCAATTGAATCCTTTGAATCTTTGCAGGCGCAGGTGATGCAAATGCTGTCAACAGCTCAAGCGATGGATGATGTAGAGCTGGCTTATGCGCAATGTGCTTTTTCAGCGATGCAATCAAAAGACCAAGCCCGCATCGCGTGTTGGTCTGATTGGTGCTTGCACGCATTGCATACAGAGGCTGCTCAGCGCTTTGTTCAGGGCTGGGTGAGTTTCCAACGGCCTGATAAAATAGATTCGGCTCATTTGGTTGGGCGAGTGCCCTTGGGGGATGTGACGCCTCAGGTGACTCAAGGACCGACCTTGCGACATCGAGAAGGGTTTGATTTGACCGATCCAGGTATGAGTGCACGTGAGATCAACGCTCAGGTCGATTATTGTATTTTTTGTCATAA
>PBNF01000035.1 GCA_002722995.1 Legionellales bacterium
AACGTGTTTACGAACGTGCAAAAAGGGTCTAAAATCGACACGATTTTTGAGATTTCGGGCGATTTTGCAGCAAACTCGCAAAAAAAAGTGCGAAACCCGGAAAAAAGTGGGCCCCGTTTTGCTTCGTGCACAAAAAATTTTCAGGGGTCCGATGCATTTTGGGTACGCTGTTCAACACGCTGCGATGTCAGGTTGAGCATTCTGCGAAGGGAAATTTCCACTTGGTCATCGTCCATTTCCTCCACGTCCTCGTCGGAATCGCTGTCGCTGGACACATATTCTACCGCATGCACGTTATATGGGAAATCATACGAGAAGATAAATCGTCGCTGATAGTTTTCGGACCTCATTTGTTGGCTGTCCAGCATGGCCAGGTAATAGCACATGTGTTGAGTCGCCGCGAGGTTGACAATGATTCCATCCGAATTCTGGTGGAGCTGGATAGGGTTGAATGGGTCGACTTTGCGTTTCATCAAGGAGAACAGTTTTGCTGGCCGGTAGAAGAGGGTCCTTGGCACGGTTTCCCCCATGCGCAGCCCAATTTCAATCAATTCAATTATGCCGCATGGATGCACCCCATTGGTGCAGAGAACGCCATATGGTGTGTCCAAGTTGGTGATAATGTAAGTCAATGGTGATGGTAGAGGGTGACGACCTGCAAAATACCGTTGAAGAATGCTGAAGGGGGCATCTCGTTCCGGGTGTCCGGGTTGTGTCTTGAGCCAGCGTTCGCAGTGCGCAAGCACAATGCGTTGAAAGCGTTGGGAAACACACACAATGGCCAGCATTTCCTCGAAAGTCATGAACTTGAACCGCGCCGTTGCACGGAACGTCGGAGGTTTGGGTTCGCGCTCCACCCAGTGCACGTGGTGGATGAGGTGGTCAAAAATCACTCTGTGGAGCAGCAGGTCATCGACGGTGCGCAGGGTTGTGCGCGTGTCCATGCGGCCATACGACTGCTTCATTTTCGTTGTTTTTCAGGTTGTTTTTATTTTTTTCATTTAAAAAGCACTTTTTGCGCCGGCGCCTGCCGTTACTTTTTCCAGGCTGGCGACGATTTGCCAACACATCACTGTTTGCGCCACTTTTCGCACAGCGCCACAGCATGGTTCGCGTCAAACACTATGGTGTGAGGGCTATATATAAGGATCCACGTCACGGACGACGCTCCCGTTCACGCTCTCGGTCACCTACACGTTCACCATCGCGCTCGCGGTCCCGTTCGCGCTCCCGTTCGCGTGAAAAACGGGACAAAAAACGCCTAAATCACTGGCAAGTACGCCATATTTTGGACACAATGCCGAAGTACACGAAGGAAACATACCAAGAAATCAATGCAATATTGGATAGTAACAGTGGGGACATCACGAAAACCGTTGCGGACTGTTTGGAGTATGGTTTCCGTATTTGGCAGATCGAAATGCTCAAATATCGCTACATTATGATGATACACAGAGGTCGAATGGACAGGTGCGGCTCGGAAATCAACTGGGCAAAGCTGTGCATAGATGTACTGACGAATACGCTTCGTCAAGCAGAGCATGACCGCATGCGTGCTAGGATTAAGTTTATGCGCTAGGTAATCATTAATAAAAATGCCTAAGAAATTTGCCGTCCTGCTACACACGGGTCTAGTGCGTTCAGCCCGTTCCGTAAGGTGTCGTACTGGTGCATGGCCCGCGATTCGGCCATATGTAGCTGCCCCACCTCCGTGTATTGTACTTTGTGTAGGGTTTGAACCGTGTAAATACCCTTGAACATCCTGTAATGAAACATGTCCGAGTAGAGCTTGTTGCCCGGTGCTTTGAACCCAAGTTTTTGGTGTTGTGCCCAGCGTTTGTTGACCCTCGTGTGGTCCTCCACGCTGCCAATATATTTCATGTTGGTGTGGGTGTTGGTGATCATGTAGACTGCGCCTGTACGCACCCGAGTAGTTGTTTGGCCAGCGATGTGGATGTTAGCGAAGGCAGTGGCCCGCGTCACCGCTGTATACAGGACACTTAGATCCATCATCATCATGAGGTTGGCATCCCATACGGTGTAGGGTTCGTCTATGGACATCCCTTGCACCGAGTGGGTGGTGTCGCACCAGCCCAGGCGAAACAGCTGGTTCCACTCCTTCTCAATGTTCACGTTGACGTAAGTGCGCCCTGGCTGCTTCCGCTGAGGTTTTAGGTTCACGAACCCCCTCTTCAGATCCGCGCCGATATAGGTGTAAAACTCGTTGCTGATAATACCGCGCTGTATTTGGGTCGAGGAGATACCGTTCTTTCCCTGAGGGCGTTTGCAAATCAGGCGGGTGCCTCTTGTAATAGGATACTCTTCAGCCTTGCCTCTCTTTCCAGCAGAATCGATCTTGGGTTTGTATTTCAGCTGCATCGTCGCCTTCTTGCCGCGCATGAACCAGGCGTTAGTCTCTCTGTTAACATTAACTTTGGTACGGTGCGTAAAGCAGATGTTCACCGCATTGATATCCTTGTGGCTGTTGAACCCCTGTAGCAACACCCCGCTCTTCATGAGTGCCTTCCGGCGTTTGCTGAAGGGCTTGTCATTACCATAATGTTGCAGCAACCTCTCCGCTGCCTCCTGGATCTTGCCGGACTTATCGCGCTTGTTATACCGGAGATACAAGAGGTTGCCGTCCACCAGGTGCCGAAAGAAGGGGTGCTGTGGGAATTGCCTCATGTTCGAGTCGAGCATGCACTGGTAATAGTCGCCCACCAGGATCAGCTGGGTGTTGAACTGCTTCTTCAGGCGAAACAAATACTCGTAGGCGCTCATCTGCATCATGGACACCTCGTCTACCACCACCAGCGCGTCCTTGAAATCGTCCTCGCGCAGGCTCCGGTGGCGGGTGAGGATTCGCATCTTGCTTAGCGTTTGATCCCCGCCGATGTTGAGGACGGACCGCCACGTGGGGCCGGTGCAGAACAGCTTGATGTCATTCATCTTGGCGAACGGTTTGATAACCTGCTCGATCAGGTAGCTCTTGCCTGCTCCAGGGGGCCCTCCGAGATAACCTGAGCTCCTCGTCGCCAATACACGCTCCAGCCGTTGCCGAATGGTGGGGGTGTTCGTGAGCTCCGGTGGCGGGGGGGGACGCTCGTCCCACTGCTCGACAAACTTGTTACACGGCGCTTGCTGGTGAATGTACTCCTTGCCAGGTGCAAGGGGTAAAAGCTCGTCACCCAGAAAGGTCTTCTCTTCCAAGCGTAAGCCGAACCACTGGTCCGCAAACTCATCGGGGCCTGGAACCTTGAGCTTGTCCAGCTGAATGTCCCCGTTCTTTTGCACGAACCAGCAGTCCGTCTTGCAGCCAACGACCCTGTGCCCTTGCTCCGCTAAGCCAAGTTCGATCTTATGCATCAGCACCACGGACAAGTCCAGCACCTGCGAGTGGAAGGGTAATTGGTTAGTCTTGACCTGGTAGTTTTTGGTGGTCATCACCATGAACTCGCCCTCGGCAATCTTTTCCACGCGGTCAGCCGTGCTCCTATTCCACTGGACTTGCTGCAGATCGTTCGTGAAGTGTACTTCGGTGCGCCGCTGTTTGTTTCTCCGGAAGCAGCCGATCATGCAGTTGACAAGGGTCTTGCGTGTGGCCGTGTTCTTCACGTTGTCGTACACCTCCTGTATCAGCCGGCGAAAGTACTGCGGCGGGACCTTGTGGGTTGCCCGCACCTTGTATTTGATATCGTGGCTGGTAAGCATCCCCACGTCCATGAAATGTTCCACATACTCCGCGCAATACCACTCGCAGCCCTGGCCGTAGTAGTAGTCTTTGGCCGCGACGTAATACATGCAATCCTCCTCGATCGTGAACCATTCAGGCTCCACGTCCTCCACGAAGGACTTTGGTCCAAAGACCAGGAAGGGGTATTTAGAGGAGTAAAGGCAGCGGGTGTAGCACTTCTTGACGTCCACGCCCACGTCGCAAGTACTTTCGCTGTTAAAGATGAGGATGTTCGCACGCTTCTTGAACATCGCCTGCGTGTCTTCATACGGGGACGAGAACGGCACACAGAGAGGAAACCTGCTGGACACCATCCCCTTGTATGTTTGTAGTATATCGGGAACGACAGCGCCCTCTTCCCCGAAAAAGCGTCGGTAGGTTTTGAGCAGCTCCTTGAAGCTACAATCCCCCAGGCCGTACATCATCGTGCGGTTGTTGAGGTCGCCCATGCGCACCAGCTCGCCGCTGTAGTCGACCCTGCACAAGTAGTCCCAGCACTGCCTGTCGTGGACCAGCTTGTGGGAGTGTACGTCCATCAGGCTCCCCTTCACAAAGATAATTGCGTTCGGTGGCACCTCGTCAAAGACATCCACCGTTTCGAATACGTCCTGGTCGATCCGTTGATCCACGTAGATCTGTAGTTCCGGCTTCTGCTTCTTGAACAGGGGGTGTGCCGGTGGAACAATAAAGCCTTTGCTCTTGTGTGGTCGCTTGACGTTCGAAAAGTAAACAAGCTCGTCGGTGGTTTTTGTCCGGTTGCAGATGCTCTTCCGCATTTCGCTTTGGTCCGCTCCCACCACAAACATATGACCGCTTTTGACCACCAAATACAACGCCGGAGTATTCTGCAGACGCTCATTGTTGGATAACCGGTTTTGACATAAGATCTTCCCATTGTAGTTCATGTAGTAGCAGCATATCCCCAGGTGTTTGGCTAGGGCCATCACCTGCGCGGGGGTCACGCCTTGAACACGGCAATCGTAATTCGCGGAAGCGCCTTTGGGTCGGAATTGACCAGCCGGAAATGTCCAGCGTTTATCGAGGTCGACCAGGTCCCTGTCCTTGTTGTTGAATATAATGGCCAGTTTATCCAGAGTGAATAATCTCTTCAAGGAGGACCTTTTGGTGCTGTTCACAATATTAACCAGGGTCTCGAGCACGCATTGGCCCTTGTGTTGGGTATCCAGGTTCACGACACTCGTGTAGAGCACCCGTCGCGAGTTGGTCTGGTAGATGTTACGGGGGTCCACCCCCTCGGCGTCGGGACCGACGTTAACCGCGAGGAGCTGAATGGCCACGAGGGACCTCGAGCTGCCCTCCACCATGACCATGTCGCACTCGTCCACTTCCCACTTGGGCGCGAACACCGCATTCAGGTATTTGGCGAATCCGTTGTGTCGGGGCGCGGAGAAAGAAGGGCCGAACGTGAGGTAGAGGTTGTAGTAATTCGGTTCCGGTGGCGCCACAGACCACTCCTCGTAAGGCACGTGTATGTCGAACCGGTCAAAATAGGGGTCCTCCACGACATCTTGGAAGTTGCCGTCATGGTTGGTGGGATCCTCGAAAAACACCGCGCCAACCTGGTCTTGCAGCCGTCGCCTCTCCTCGCGACGCACGGTCAACACCGGTGAGGTGTACAGCGTCTTGTACAGGTAAAAGCCGTCGCTGCTGCTGTGTTCGCGTATGAGCTTGAAGGTCACGCGAACTTTGTCGTACATTTTTTTTTTTGAGGGCAATAAGGCAGAAAAAAAATGTCCCTGTTCAAGTAAAAAAAAAAAAAAGATAAGATGGCAACAAAACTGGTGCTCCCGCAGCCGCGTAAGGAGCAGGACGTCGAGCTCAATGAGTTCAGCAAGCCCACGAGCACACAAGCCGGGAGAGAGTTTGCACCGGGAAAGCTCCTTGATAAATTTCACCGTGGGGCGAGGCTACGTGGTCGATATCAAAAAACACTGTCGGGTGTGTCAACCATTATAAGGCCCGATAGAAAATGGAAGCGACCCGATAAACTCCGTAAGGATTATGCGATGCACGGCTACCACAAGTCCAAGGACATTACGTCCCGTGTGGTCAATTACCCGGGCAGCTGGGTACCCGAGAAGCGGATAGGTTTCAGGAACCTGCAGCCCATGCACCACCAAATGGAGAAAAAGATTGCGTTGGACCAAGGTAAATATAATGCGTATAACATGCGGAAGGACCACGTCGACTTGGGTGATACGCACCTCAAGGACGATGTGCAGTTTGTGCAGAGGGATCTGAATGCCCCCGAACACATCTTTGGTGAGGGTAGGTACTCGTGTGGTAGGTATCAGGGTGGTTTTGACCGGGAGGAGCGGCTGCGATTGGTCCAAAAGACACAAGCTAGAAGCAGACCAGGTGACATGCAACGGTTTGTATTCGATGAAGAGAGGGAGGAGGACCAGGACAGCCTCTCTGATGGAGTGGAGGACACATTTGACGATTTGTACCAGGTCAAGCGCAAGAAGAATCATCTGGACGGGCTCGGGTTAATCACCAATAAGAAAAAACGTCCCGACACCATGAATAACACAATTGATGATCGTGGGGGTGACTTCACAAACCTGGCCGGACAGAGGGGCGCGGCGTGGAATGAAATCCATAGGCTGTACTAAGTTTTTATATATGCTTAAAGTAATAAAGTCATGCAGGCCACGCGCGAATTCAATCCCAAGACAGACCTCCCAAAAGACAAGTCACATTTTTTTTCTATTGTGAGTGGTGTTCGCCGAAGTGGCAAGACCGTGTGTACCCAAGCACTCTTAAAAGGTCCCCTGCATAAGAGGTTCCACCATACCATTTTAATCTCGGGTACGTTAGAGCTGCACGACCAGAAGGAGTATTTTCCCACCATTCCCAAAAGCCACCGATACACCGATGGCCAGTTATCCGAAGTCTTACACCGGGTCATAGAAATACAGGAGCAGGCAATCAAAAAAAACAGGGGAAAAGCCAAGGACATTTTAATCGTTGCGGACGACGTGTTGGATGGTTCGACTCGGGTCAAAAACAGTAAGGCCTTAACCAAATTGGCTACCCTCGGTAGGCATTTAAAAGTCAGCGTTGTTATGCTGGTGCAACACCTTGTCTCGGGGTGTAATACAGCGGTAAGAGCCAATGCCGACCTCTTGTTTGTCTTTCCTACCAGTTCGCTCAAAGTTTTACGGTTTCTTACGGAGGAGTATTTACATTACGGCAGCGATGGTACGTTGGCTTCTAAAAGGAATGCCTACGAGATACTACATGGCATCTGGACCCAAGATCAGTACACATGCATCGTTATCTGCTCACACCTCATCGGTGGCGCTCGTTCCATAAGGGACTTCGTATTCTCCTATAAAGCACCTCTCTAAAGAAAGTTCAGCTCGGGGGGCGTCTCGGGCTCGTCGTCACTTAGCCACACCATGCGCGCCTCCATAACCACCGTCCAAAAATCATTTGAATCCTTCATCTTGCTGACACGCTTCAAGCGGATGACAATCTTTTTTATGTATTGCTCGTCGTCCATCGCGGCGACCGTAATCCTGCTGATGCCGTCGTGGGTGCACGAGGTGATGGTTTTCTGGTCGAACAATATATTCAAGTTCGTCTCGGCTCGCAACAGGACTCGAACATCGCTGGCCGGGACGGTGACATCTTGTCTGCGTTTGCGGGTGAGGATAGCTTGGATGCGTTGTCTTAATTCCTGTAGCCGGCCATGTATGCCGCTCTTGAGGTCGTGGATAACCAGTCTGTTAGAAAGTAGCAGGCTCTCCTCGCTCCACGCGTATTTGAGCTTGCCCACGTCGTTGATTTGGATGGAAGGAACGTTATCCTTAAAGTCCGGGTGGCGAAACCTGTACAACTCGGTCGTCTCGCCAACGAATCTGGGCCCGAAGTCCAGTTTATCCAGGTTCAAGTCTTGGAACAGGCAGTGGGTCATCTGTTCCCGTGGTGTCGCTTCTTCAAGGGGGTCAAGAGGGTTGGTCCTGGAGGACGATAAGAGTGCGACCAGTTCGGCTTTTTCGTGCACGTCGAGAGTTTCTTTCTCGTCACCAGTGAGGTGGTCGTGAATTAGTCCATGCTTACCGTAAACCGGGTCGGCACATAAACCATTGACCTTGCAGTCCCGAGGTACCCAGAACCCGAGGTCGTCGTTGAACCATAACGCGTCCTTGTCCATCCGGATCACCGAGCATTCCTTTGGTGGTGGGAGTCCGTCGGGGATGGCGTAGTTTGTCAACTTCACCAGCTCACCGAGAAAGATGGCGTAATACTTTTTGTCTTTGATCTTTTCCACGGTCCACGTAAGCACCTTCATGATACACCTCGGGCGTTCCGGACCGTACCCGTTGATAAACAGCACTTTCGTGAACTTTTTGCCCTCGATCCGACGCTTCCAGTAGTCCGTGCATTCACGGTATTCCACGGGCTTGTAGCCCCCCACGATGGCGTCAAACCAGTGACGCTTGACGTGCAGGACGAGTGGGTGTTTGGAGTGTGTGGTGGTAGCCATGTTTTTTTTGGTGTTGGTGGACACAGCAAATAGAAAAATGAGTCGCGAGGCCGATGAGAACGCGTTCAAGAAACCCCGAGGGTGGTTTTTCAGGTTTTTTGGTTTTTTTTTTTTGGTTTTAAACCCACCCCGGGTTTTTTCAGGTTTTTCGTTTTGTGAATAATTACCTGTGGCCGCAATGGAGTCGTCCAACGCTCAAGCCATGCACACGAAGCAGAAGAGCAAACGTCGCCGGCCACCCAAATGGGTCCGTCGAGGCAGACCCAGTGTTTCAGTGCGAAACCGTGGACGACAGGAATGGGCCCGTCGTCGTCTCCTTTACGAAGAAAAAAAAGCCGAGGAAATGACCTCGGATGAAGACTATGCAGACACGTTGTTCCTTTCCACCGACGAGGAAGAGCCCACGCCACCAAAAAGACCACGCATGAAACAATTTACGGGCACACCGAACATCAACATGAGGCAAAAACTCCTGGACCACGAGAAACGTCGCAAACCCGACGAGATCGAACACGGTCTTCTCCAACTGATCAACGCTGAAAAAAAGCATGAGGACGTGCAGAAACGTATCGATGGCTACACGACACTGTTCCCGGTGCTTCAGCAAAACGACGATGTCCTGTGTCACAAGTGGGTGTTTTACGAGGACCAGGGCAAGTGGGTGAACTGTTTTGTCGCTGGGGCATACCGTTTTGACAGCATCACGTGGATTGTGTTGACTTCCGTGTACGAAGATTTCGCCAAACTGGAATGCTTGTATCGCATCACCCAACTGGACATTTTATGGCAAAACGGAAAACGAACCATCTTGGACGAGGTGGCCGGTCATTACCACGACAAAAGTATCTTCGCGTTCGCTGGCTTGTCTTCCGTGTTGATGTGTACGCAGGTCTGCCGGAGGTGGTACTTCCTGGCGTGTCGAACCGCCCAGTCCTACTTCGTCACGAAACAACTCAAGGAGGTCTGCTTCCACAAGGAAATCTTCTGGTGCCGAATCAACTCAGATTACTTGGAGAAGCATAATCCACCGCTGACCCCATACGCGAGCAAAAAGGAGGTGTACAAGTCCGTGTTTATAACCATGAAGTTGCGTCCGGCCGGGTGCTACGACGCAGAGTTGATGGACAAAATCGTGGCGTGTACTTACCATACCAAAGGCACCCATCTGATGATCAACGACTACCGCCAAATCATGGAGACGGATAAAGAGAAGCCAGTAGAAGAGGAATAAGAGGAAGAAGAGGAAGAAGAAGAGACCGAAGAAGAGACCGAAGAAGAAGAAGAAGAAGAGGAAGAGTCCGAGGAAGCCGTCGAACTACCCGACCTGACCGTGTTACCAGACGGCCCTGTGTTATTCAAACCCATCTTCAAAGTCATGGCGAAACGGGGCCGTTACGGTGCATGGAGGTATTACGGCAAACCAAAGTACGCGCGCGCGGACAAGGCCGAGCTCCTTCTGCGGGAATGGCTAGATGAGAACGCCGGCTCGGGTATCGATAGTCTCTTCTTGCGCGAGTGTCGCAGGAAACGTGACAAATGGGTGACGGTGCCACAAGGGGGTGCACGGGGGTTCCACGCTCTGGCGGGGAAAGTAGTGTCTGGTATATCGCTTGAAACTATCCCCTTTTCGGGGACAGAGAATCAAGTCATTCCCAGTCCGAACTTTTACCACCAGGGCAAGGAGCCTTACTGTGTTGCCTTTGCGTTGGCTTCCGCGTTCGCCCACAAGGGATTACACCGGCAGGAGAAACTGCTGGTTGCGGCCGCGCTGGACATCAGGCTCGGAAGGGGGTTCCGTAGCGGAACCAACGCCTTCGAAAACGCCAAGGAGGCGGTGGTTAGTATGGGCGGGTTCCAGGTCACCAAGCGGAACGAGGACTTCAACCCCTTCTCGGATCCCAGGCCCGACGTCATCAAGCTGGTTCAAGTCACGGAGACCAACATGGAGAACTCACACTGTATCGCCATCGTGGACCATATGATCTTCGACGCGAACAAGAAGGGCCCCATGCCCCTCACGCCTGTGAACCTGCACCGCGTGTGCCTTGGCTTTCCGAAATTCCTATATTTGCGTAGTGCGTCCACCTCCTTTATCCCCGGCAAGCGCGTCCAGCGTTATATGGACAAGCGCATGCACATGGTGTAAACATTAACCAACTCAATTTGTGGGGGGGGGGGGAAGGGGTTAATTAGAATGCCGATTATTATCGTACTCGAAGACCAACTTGACACTTGCTGTCATTTGAATGTCGCCAGAATGAGTAGTGCTAACTTTCGTAAAGGGTACCAGTTTTTCATTCTCGTCCTTGCATAAGATCTGGACCGTGATGTTCCGGTCGATGGGTTGGCTCAGGTTAAAAAACCAGTTACAGTTTTCGACGACGGAGCTCTCGCTCAGCTTGAGGGGTAGAGGGATCACGCCGTCGCGGCGACTTGCCGAGGGTTTGCGCGAATCCCGGGCCATGGTGCTGTCGCGGACGGATAGGAAGCTCAGGTCCACGTACAGGACGGAGTGGTGGCTGTTTAATAGTAAACCCCCAGGTGTGCGATTACCGTCGGTGTCCACGATAATTTCGCGGAACACCACGCTGTAGCTGACTAGGCGCAAGCTCTGCCGCGGGAGACTGCCACTCAGCGAAAGTTGCCGCTCATGTTCACCACCCGTCACTTCGGGGTCACTACGGGCGATGTTGAGGAACAGAACGGGCATTGTTTTATTTTCGTTTTGGTATATAGACAAAACAAAAAAAAGTTTTAATGCCGTCGGATTACCGATATATTCGCGCCAGTAAACCATTGGCCAATCTGCCTGGATGGTTTACAACTCAGTACGAGCCGGTCGATGGTAAACCTGGTTTGTACAGGCTCAAGGATGACTATGTTGTAAATTTAGGGGAGGGTGTATACCTACCCATGATGGGACACAACGATAAAGGCGGATTAACCAAACCCCAGCGGGGAAGTCTTCGCGGACAGCTAGAACAGAAAAAAGAAAATGGGGGGTGGACCAAGGTATTTAAGAAGGTATACAGGGATGGTTCACGCCGGCAGGAAATGATAAACTTTGCGGCGGAAAAGATGTTTGGGGGGGGACGAACATTTACGGTGACAACCAAAGAGAAGGAAAAAGAGACATGGAACGCTCAACCTCACAAGTATATGATTAACCCGGGGACCTACCAGGAACAACCAGCTCCTGTTATGGCAGCACCACCTCCACCTCGAGAACCACGGGAAAAAGCAGCTCCTGTTGGGGCAGCACCACCTCCACCTCGAGAACCACGGGAAAAAGCAGCTCCTGTTATGGCAGCACCTGTTCAAGCAGAAGCACCTGCACAAGAAAAAGGCATCCACCCGATGCACTCTGCTAATTATTTGCTGAAAAGGATGCCCCCGGAAAAGCAACGGGAGATCGTACCGGAAGGTACCCCAGAAGGCCAACAGTATACATTAATTAAACAGTGGCACGATAATTTGACGGAAGCACAAAGACAAAGATTATTTAACACATATGTTTTACCAAAATCAGCCGCAGCAGCCGCACCCGCGAAACGTGAAGAACCGAAACCAGATCTAAGTGTAAAGAAGACAGATGCAGGTGTATCAGTGAAGGGTATTCCGATTTCAAAGGGTGTCAAGACCTATGCGGGAAAGAAGAACGAATTGGTTGCCAAATTGGCTGCGGCGGCCCAACGACAACGAAAGCCAAAGGAAGAACCAGCCGTCCTGGACGATCCAAGGACACAGAAGGATGAAGCCAAAAGAATCGAACAAGCAAGACTAAACAGAAAAATTAAAACCTTAGGTACTAACCAAACAAACGAAAAGTTATTGCCACCACAAACACAACCTCAAACCATGTCCACGCCAGCCATGGATGCACGGCTGTTAGGTGCTAAGAGGAAGGAGATGCTCGAGAAAGTTAAAAACCGGGTGTTTGCCAGTGGTTCGGCGGCACAGGAGGCCGTCAATATCCTGCGAAGTAGCATGGCCACCGCCACACAGATTACTCAAGCGATACAGCTTCTTGAGGCACAGTTGGGTAGCGAGGCGCCCAGCGAGATGACACCTGAAGAAGAGCAGAAACAAGGGCTGGAGGGCATTGAGGCAGAGGGCGAGAAGGAGGAGAAGGAGGCAGAGGCGGAGGCAAAAATGAAGGTGGATGTGCGGGACGAGACGGAGATCAAGAACGATCAACAGTTCAAGGACACCATCAAGAAAACGGACGAATACCAGTATATCTTCGAGAACGAGGCGGTGCTGGAGAATGGGTGGCTCACGAAGTCCTACGACAAACACCGGGAGGTGAGGAGGCGGCTGGTCGCGAAGCACTACCGCATAGACATGGCGGACGACGTTCCCACGGGAGAATTCATCAACGTGTTCTGACAAAATTATCTGTGCATAGATACAAAAAAACACAATGCCGACCGTAAAAGAAATCAAGAAAGAGATTCGACAATTGCGGAAGCAGCACTGCAAGCCTTATTCCAAGCTGAAGAAGGCAGGACTCATCAAGTTGCGAGATGAGATGAAACAGCACGGAAAAGCTTCACAACACACGGCCGCACCCAAGAGGATCACACCCCAGAGGATCAAACCCAAGCGGGTGGCATTAACTACCGTGTCACGCCCCAAGAAGAAAGGCGGGATCAAAGGTATGACAAAGGGGCAGAGGAACCACCAATCACGCCTGGATAGGCTTGCTGCAAAGTACGGCAACTTGACCCATGATGCAAACAAGGCATTGGCATTTTGATGAAAATTATATGTGTACCTACATGAAAACATAAATACAAAAAACAAAAAATGTCCAACCCGTTGCTCTTATCGGCACAGTCCAGCCCTCTGCTGAATGTCCTTGGCGAGAAATCCAACGCCAAAAGCTTCGAGTACTCGTTGGCCAGCGGCGTGCAGAACAATGTGAAGCAAATGCTCCACATCGACGCACAAACCGTGGACCCCGGCGCGGAGATCACCTTCAACCTGCCCCGCTACTATTTGCTCCAGGCCGCCTACCTCCGCCTGACGATTAGGGAGAGTAAAAAATTCTTCAGCGCTGCTGGCGCCGAAGGATCAGGATCTGCTTATCACAGGCAGGCAATAGAAGTCGGTGAATCTGCGTACGCACTGTTCGAGGAAGTGACGCTGAGTTCGCATAACCGCACGATCGAGACATTGACCAACCTCAAATGTTTCCTCCATGCCAAAGAATATTATACCTCGAACACTCACGGCTACGGTGCTCTTCTGGGTCAAAACCTCGGCAGCACAATGGATGAATCCACCGCCACACATGGCCATGCCGTCCACGAGTTCTGCACGGCCCTCATCAAACTACCGTTCGCCTTCATCGGTCGGGATGGCTCGGAAAATAGAATGTCACCGAGTCTGCAGTTCCTTGAAGATCTAACCATCACCGTTCGGCTGGCTAATGTTGTGCCTGGTCAGAATTCCTTGTTTAACCCGTTACCAAAGTCAGGTGGTAAACATGCTGCATATGACATGGAACTCGTCAAGGGTGAGCAAAGATTTGCGCGCAGTGGCAGGGTCATCCGGGGGACCGGCTTGACCCTGATGCTCACCAGCTTCTCACCTGAACACATGGTCCAGCTCCACAAGGCAAGGTACAGTTCCAAGAGCGGGGAGCCGAGGTCCATGCTGTGCGGCGACATTTATACCGAGAGCTGTGCACCAGTCACTGTTAACTCTGGTGGACGACACACCGCCAGGATCCCAATCGCATGCAAGAACGTCTGTACGCGTACCTACGTCATGATTCGGAACGAGACCCCGGCCTACTTTGGAAACGCACGACAGCGCCCATTCAGCGTAGGATTTGTAGAGATTGAGTCGGTGGTCCTGAGGGTCAACGGGATGGAGCACTGGAGGCTGCAGAAAGAGGAACTTCTTGCTATGAACCTGGAGTGCGCCGCGAACTCTGAAAAAGCGCGGGCGATGACCGTCAGTAGTAGTAAGGGTTGGATCGCCATTGAGTGGGGCCACTTCCAAGACGCGATGCACAGGCACACGGGGTCCATCAGCTGGCGGAACCTGTCCGCACCGACACTGGAGTTGAACTGGATTGTGGATTACGCACAACACTCGGACCAAAAGACACTCTACCAACCGTACGTTTTCCACGACACCTACCAGATCGTCTCCATCGACGGGTCCAGCGGCACGGTCACCACACAACTCTCGTTGTAAATAAAATATGTCGCAACACAGTAAACACCCAAAAAAAACAAAATGGCGCACCCGATGCTATTGTCCGCGGAGGAGAGCCCGATGCTCGATTTACTCAAGAGCCGGGCCAGCACCAAACCGTTCGAGTACAGCATGGCGCCCGGCGTCAAGAACAACGTCCGTAAGGTGGTCCATCTGACGCCCCCCTCGCTCGTGCCTGGCACGGAGCTGAACTTCCGGCTCCCGCGCCACGACTTCCTGCACGCGGTCTTCTTGCGCCTGACCCTCCGAGCGAGCGAGCTCTATTACGATAGCGCAGAAGCTACAATCGGTGGCCTGCCTACAACAGGTGCTGAGCCCACTAACCCAAACCCGGATGACGACGATTACCGGACCCAGCACACGGTCGGCGCCCGGGCCTTTGCGCTGTTCGAGTACGCGCACCTCATGTCGAAAGGTCTGATCATCGAGAGCCTGACAAACCTGAAATGCTACATCTACGCCCGGGAGTCGGCTATAATGGAAGGTCACAGCGGGAACCACAACAAAGGGTGGAATGCCCTCCTGCCCCAGGTCCTGGGTGAATACGGGGCTCGTTACATTAACCGAGACCTTCTTCACCAAAACTCACTCGTCACATGCCTCATCAAATTACCGTTCAGTTTCATTGGCGGGCGCGACGGCACACAGAACAAAATGGCTCAGTCGCTGCAGTTTTTGGAGGATTTAGAAGTCAGGGTCAAGCTCCCAGACAAGAAACCTGGAGAGAACCCGTTGTTCACCGATAAGACATATGATCCAGATCACGGGTACAGGGGAAACGACGTGGATCTGGTGCGCTTGACCGAGAACGACGTCCAGGGCAGGCAGGTACCGGGTACAGGCCTCACGCTCATCCTGACGAGCTTTAACCCGAAGGATACGCAGCAACTGAACGACGTCCGGTACAAGGGGGAGGGGCCGACGACGATGCTGTGCGCCAATATATACAACGAGGAAACACAGGTACATGAAATACCTACTTATGCGGGGGCATCCCGTTACGGCGCACAGGTCATGAAGGTGCCGATCAAATGCCAGAACGTTTGCACGCGCACGTACCTGGTGTTGAGAAATGAGACCCCAGTTCGCGCCGGTTATCCCAATTTTGGTGTCTTCGATTCGTTCTTGGAGATAGACAAGGTTGTGGTGAATGTTTCGGGGCGGGCACTCATGACATTCCAACGCGACCAGATGCTCGCGCTCAACCTCATCGCGGCCGACAACATGGAGGAGGCTCGGGTGAACTCTGTTGACCGGGAACGCGGGTACACGATCATCGAGTGGGGGCTATGGCAGGACGTGCTGGACCGCCACAGCGGGAGCGTGTCGTGGCGCAACCTGAGCAACCCGGAGCTGGAGGTACATTTCACAATTGAGAGACGACTTACCTACGATCAACATCACCGGGTACACAAGTTATATACCTTTCATGACGTGTACAATGTGGCGGCCATCGACCCCGCGACGGGCGTCATTTCCACCATGCTCACGATCTAATTTATATCTTATGTAAACAAACAATAACACACAAACAAAAAAGGAGATGAGTTCACGCACCTTGCGCTTGTTAGGCGACAGAGTGATTTTCGACAAGCGCCACAACGGGGCCTCCCCGATTGAGTTATCGTTTCGCCACGGGGCAAAAACGTCCTCGTCGTTCGTGTTTACGAACGGTCTGCAGATTGGCCGAAA